>JANOEF010000797.1:0-6139 GCA_031413075.1 Acidobacteriota bacterium
CAGCGGCGGTTAAATCGTTACCGGACGAAAACTCAATGGTCGTGTTATGCGTCAAACCTCAACGACTAAAAGGCGTTTTAGATGAGCTTGGCGAGGTTGTCCGATCTAATCAACTGGTCATTTCAATTATTGCCGGAGCGACCATTGAGACGCTTTCCGAATCGCTAAATAATGAGTTGATCGTGCGGGCCATGCCAAATACACCGTCGCAAATCGGGCAGGGAATGACGGCCTGGACCTGTTCCGAAAAAGTAAAGCCGGGACAAAAAGAGCAAATAAAGGTTTTACTGACGGCCTTAGGCAAAGAGATCTATGTCGAAACGGAAAATCAAATAGATATGGCCACGTCTTTGTCTGCCACCGGTCCGACTTATATTTTTATGATGATGGAAGCCTTGACGGATGCCGGCGTGCATATGGGATTTTCACGGGAAGTCTCTAAAGAATTAGTGCAGCAAACCATGCTCGGTTCAACTCTTTTTGCCATGGAATCACATAAACATCCGGCCGAACTCAGAAATATGGTCACTTCGCCGGGGGGGACTTCGGCGGCGGCGATTTACGAGATGGAAAAGGGAACCATGCGAACAGTTTTATCTAAAGCGGTTTATGCGGCTTATCAACGGGCGGTTGAGTTGGGAAAGAAAAGGTAATAGACCATAGATTCCTTTCCCAAATTTGTTTGTCAATCTATTTACTTCAACGAGCAACTGTCTCGTCGGTTTTAAGCTTGTTGAGTTTTGTCAGGACACGTTGCATTTTTTCGGATTCATTGGGTAATAGTGAGTTGTCAGCACTGTATTTCCGCCAAATGTCAACCGATTTTTGATATGAATCGCGTATCTCGGAACCGCTTGAAATATCACCGATTTTTTCATTTATTTCAGCCAGCGCCAGGGCGGAGGCTAAATCAGTATTATTTTCTTTGAGGATAGTCTGGAATTGTTTTGACAGAACTAATAATCCGCTCAAGGCTTGAGAACGTCCTCGGTAAGATGAATAAAAATCAAAAATTTCAAATAAAAAAGGCAAACTTTCAAAAACATTGGCTTTGTCATTAATGTCCTGAGCAATATTCTGCCGGCAAATAAGTTCACCCTGAGAAAAATATTTTTGGGCTTCTAACTTTTTGGTCAATTTGTCAGACATTTTACCGGAGTAAACCAAATAGAAACATTTGTAATAAAGCAAACTATTATACTCCGGAATAAGCTTATTTTTCTCACCTTCGGTAACCCAAAATTGAGCCATTTGATAGCTTTCTAAGGCTTTCTGATAATTGTTTTCCTCTTCATAAATTTCTGCAATACGGTCGTAGCTACTCAAAATTCTGCCAAAATTCCACTCAATTTCCGGGTTTTCCAGATAAACGCTTTTAGCAATTTCGACTGAAGTTTGGTATATCTCAATCGCTTTTGCGGTTTCCCCGGCGCCTTTCAAAAGCCAGCCTTTAACAAACTGCAAGCGGACAAGTTCAGCTTTTTCGTCAGCAGAATTACCTTTAAAGCTTTGTTTTTCAACTTCTTGATCAATAATTTCGAGCCCCAACCGGTAATTTTTGACAGCTTCGTCATTTCTTCCGAACAATGAATGTTTATCACCAAACCAACCATACATGGCCGCCAGATTGACAAAGTTTGACGGATTTTCCGGCTCAATTCGACCCATCTCCTTGAGATTTTCGATTGCTGCCAGTCCCACCTGAAACATTTCCGGACGAAAATTTGTATCATGCAAACTTTCGATTCGGCGCATTTGAGTCGAATATAATTTGGCCCTGATATTGATATTGTCAGGATTAAACTGCAAAATCTTTCGATAAATATTTTCTGCTTTCAAAATATTCTCGGATGATTTTACAAATTCACGAAAAGACCATGTTTGGATATTCGCCAGTTTCGTATAGGCCTCGGCAAGTTCTGCCAATAAAATGGAATCATTGGTCTCTTCATTGGCCAATGAATCAAGCAACGCCACACTTTTTTCGACCAGAGCTTTTTGAACGACCACATTACCCGGGATTTTGGCCAGAGAATCATTTGTTTCGTTCATTAACGATTTGGCTACATTTCGAATTTCAATTAAGCGGTTTTCAGCTTTTTGGCGTTCTCTGTTGGCGACGACAGCTTGCCAGGTGGCAACCGAAATCCCACCAACCAAAGATAATAAAACCAAAATACCAGCTAAAACTCCCGCTTTGTGCCGTTTAAAGTATTTTCCAAAAAGATAATTTATGGTTTGCGGACGAGCCAGAACCGGCAATCCCTGTAAAAACCGAGAAATATCATCAGCAAATTGCTGCACCGACCCGTAGCGTTCTGAGGGTTCTTTTCTGATTGATTTGAGAATGATATTGTCCAAATCCCCGCAGAGCGAACCTCGGTCGAGATTGGGGGACAAAGGATTCAGTTCGTTTCGGGTGTTGGTATTTGTTTGTTCCCGGGTTACCGCTTGGCTGGGAGCAGGCGGATCCGTTTCACAAATATTTTTAACCATTTCTTCATAAGATTTTCCTTTATTAGAAAATGGGCGATGACCACTGAGAATCTCATACAACAGCACACCGAGGCTGTAAATGTCAGTTGCGGTAGTCACGGGTTTGCCTAAAATCTGTTCGGGTGAAGCATATTCCGGAGTAAAAACCCGGCCGCGAGTTTCGGTCACGGTGGCTTCGTCGCCATCATTTGACATAAGTTTAGCAATCCCAAAGTCGAGTAATTTGGGGATTCCGTCAGTGATAACTAATACATTTGAGGGCTTTAAATCGCGATGGACGATTAAGTTTTTGTGAGCGTGATCAACTGCCGCGCAAATTTTAAGGAATATTTCCAGTCGTTCATTCAAGGACAAACCATTTTCGTTACAATATTGATTTAACGGGTTGCCGTCAACGTATTCCATTACGAAATATGACAGGCCTCCGGATGAAATTCCACCGTCCAGTAATTGGGCGATATTTGGATGTTTAAGGGTCGAAAGGATTCGGCGTTCGATACTAAAACGGGTTTGGATTGCTTCCGAGTCCATTCCGCGCTTGATTAACTTGACGGCAACTTTTTGTTTGAAATCAGAATTAAGACGAGTTGCCAGATACACTGATCCCATTCCTCCGCTGCCGATTCTGTCCTCAATTAAATAGTTTTCGATGCATTTCCCAATGAGCGGATCTGTACTGGCTTCTTCTGAGAAACCTTGTTCAAACAAAATCGGGATTTCAATAAATTTGTCTGCCTGTCCATGGGCCAGCAATAGTTTTTCAACTTCAAATCGGATAAGTTCGTCTTCGATTCCGGCTAAAAGGTTCGGACGCTCCGCTTCGGGCGCATCCAGTAAGGTCGAGAGAATAACTTTTATTTTTTGCCAATTTACAGGATCCATATAATTTTATCTCAACTCACTACGCGAAAATTGAGCAAAAACAGGCTCAAAATTATTATCCATTGATTTTTGAATAAAGCCACATCCGGGCTATGGCCCATTCACGTTTAACAGTGGCCGGGGAAAGTTTCAAAACCTCGGCAGTTTCTTCGATCGTCAATCCGGCAAAATATCGCAACTCCACCAGGCGGCATTGTCGTTCGTCAAATGATTCAAGTTCATTAAGGGCGGTATCAAGTTCGAGTAAATTCTGATTCTGCTCCACCGAAATTGTCAAAGCATCATCCAGAGATACTTTTTCAACGCCGTGTTTGAGTGATTTTCTTTGCCGGGCGGCATCTATCAGGATTCGCCTCATGGCTTGGGCGGCAATCGCAAAAAATTGTCCGCGATTCTTCCAATCAACTTTTTTCTGATCGGTCAATTTGAAATAAGCTTCATGGACAAGTTCGGTAGCTTGCAGAGATACGGCATGCTCCCGATGAAGAAAACTAGCGGCCAGACGGCGTAACTCGTTATAAACAAGCGGCAAAAGTTTATCTAGGGACTCACGGTTTTGCCCCTCGTTTCCCTGACTGATTTCGTTTAATAAAACTGTGACTTCGTTTGCCATAAAAAGATTTGAGCTGATTTTATCACAATTTTCGCGTAGTTGAATGAGGTTCCCAAAATCTCAATTTATTTATTTAGATTTTATTGGAGAAAAAAATGAGCAACATCCAAATTGGCGAAACAGTTTTTATCAGAAATAAAGATTGCAAATTAGTAAAAAAACCTTTGGCAAATGATGCAAGCTACGGTTTTTTGACGCTTCAACCGGGAACCCCGGTCATTTGGCTCGGGGAAGCATTGGAAAACAAAGGGTTTCACAAAATCCAATATCAAGGTCAAATTGGCTATACACTTTTGCAAAATCTATCTCACAAACAATTTGCGGACTTTGACCTGGGGGCCTGCATCAATTGTAAAGGAACGGGGCAAACATCAGTCAGATGGGGCAATAGTCAGGGGTTTATCGTTTGTCAGTTATGTAATGGCAAAGGGAGTATCGGCAAACCTCTGTCATCGCAGGCTTACCCGACACCGTCCTGGGAGGCAACCAAAGGTTGACTGAGGGGGGCTAAGCAGGTCAGCAAAAGATTTACGACCTTTTGAAAATCAAGAAAAGTTTGCAAAGAGCTGATTAACTTGGGTTTTTGGGTTTTCTTCATTGTCCATTGTTCATTGTTAATTGTGCATTGGTGCTTAAAATGTTCTTTCTATAAATTGAAAGTAGAACCATTTTGATTTTCACTGATAATGAGAAAGCATCTCAACTGGAAGCCGACACCTTGATGATTCAAACAGAAAAAACATCAAACTTGAGAACTCAAGAGATCATAAATTTTCCCGCTATCTCTGAAAAAAAAATAATTTGAGCCGGTTTTACGATCAATCTCGCGTAATAGTGCAGAAGGGGAATTATAACTCTTCAATAAGGAGAAAATGAGATGAAAACAAATAATTTAATAGTTCTGACAATAGCATTAATAATCGGTTCGGCAATTAATATTTTTGCCGGTGCTAACAATCACTCAAAGTCACCCGTGAAGGATAAACTCAAAGTGGGTTTATTGGAGTTTAGCGGTGACACCTCCCGGGTCAATCAAAATTCTATTCTTGGGGCGATGGCCGAACATTTAAATTCAAAGGGTTTTGAGGCTACTACTGCCAGTTCGACCAAAGGAAAATTTCATTATTTTGTCGGAGTAGAAATCAAAAGTTCGCGTAAATCGGGATTAACCTTCATCATCACGCTTTATGGGAAGGATAAAAATGTTATCAAACAAGTTTCAAAATCAAAGAGCGGAACTGATGATGATAGTCTCAGAAAATTTGGTGGAGGCTCGGACGATAGCATCAGACCAATGGTCTTAAAGGGGCTGGACGAACTACCGATAGGCAAAAAATAATTAATGAACTAAGGAGGAGAAAAATATGGGAAACGAAATTGCAATGGATACCGCAGTTAAACTAGGTGGAGACAAAATTAAAGGAGAAATCAAAGACACCATTATAAAAGAGACGATGAGTGACGCTATTAAAAGCGAGGCAGCTCAAGATGCCGGGCTTAAAACTTTTAAATCAGCCTTTGGCGTGGCAACTTTATTCGTAAGTTTTGTTGACACTTATTCAAAAGCCGTGAAAGCTGCTAATTTGGAAGTGATTCGTCAAAGAATTGAGGTTTGCCCGCATATCGGCGGTTGCGAAAATCTAATCCATGCTCAAAAAATAGCAAGCGATACTACCGCAACAGTTTGGCAAGCCCACGACGGTTATTGGTATTTTCATCCACAACTCAACTATCGGGTCAGACATCCATTACAGATTTATCGTTCAACCATGAGTGGTGGATGGAGAATGGAAAAACTCGGAAAATCCGAATGGGTGCTTCAAGATTGTTTGGGTTGTGTCGAGGCTCATTCAGGTAATTATTGAAGTCACCAATTGGGATGTGGATTTTGCTAAAGCTAGGGGTTTAGAACCCTAAGAAGTAACGCTTGAGTTATAACTTATTTTTTACCTGTTCCTGACCGCGAAATGAACCGGCAACAGTGATGAAAATTCTTAATTCTTTAGGACTTCAGAAGGAGAATTGATTTTCATAAAATTTTTATCTTTTTCGCCCAGCTCGCCGATTTTCGTCATTAGAAAGTCGGCGATTTCTTTGTGGGTTCGAACCCGGTCGCCTTTTTCGTAAAACTGTGAAAGTTCAACCGGT
>JANOEF010000798.1:0-5060 GCA_031413075.1 Acidobacteriota bacterium
CCTGGAGTTTGGCCAGCCGCTCAATATTTTTTTCCAGATCGGCAACCGCCTCGTCCTTTAACTTATATTTTCCCGTCTCATCAGTTTTATGTTTTTTGAGATTTAATTTTTTGCCTTCGATTACGCGAAACTCGTTGTATTTCATAGTTTTATATTGTCTCCTACTTTAACAGACTCCGAAACCTTGGCTTATTCTACAAAATTTCTGAAAGTTTTGACCTGTTTTTTCAAACAAACCTGCGATTAGAAGGAGAGAGCAAATTTTGCACTCTCTAATTTCGAGGCGGTGCGAAGAAATAGGCCGAGAAAACGCGGAATAGATTAAGTCGTTACCCCAGAGATAATTCCGCCACGTGATGACGAACAGTTGTGCCTAAAGTATCCAGATTATAGCCGCCTTCCAGACACGAAACGATACGTCCCTGACAAGTATCATCGGCCCATTGTTTAACAGTTCTGGTCATTTGCACAAAATCTGCATCCTGCAACCGTAATTGCCCGAGCGGGTCAGTCAAATGGGCATCAAAACCGGCCGAAATCATAATCAGATCCGGCTTAAAATTTTGGTTAATATCCCCGATGGCAGCTGAGAACATTCGCTTTTGCTCGCTCGGCAAAGTCTCGGCTTTGACGGGAACATTTTTGGTATAACCCAAACCCCGACTAAAACCCGTTTCGCCCCGCGCCCCGGTGCCGGGATACCACGGATATTGGTGCATCGAAAAAAAATAGACGGACGGATCATCGTAAAAAATCCCCTGCGTCCCGTTCCCATGATGAACGTCCCAATCAACAATTGCGATACGCTCAATTTCTTTGTATTTATTCTGTGCATATCGGGCGGCAACGGCAATATTATTAAAAAGACAAAAGCCCATCGCAGTTTCAGCCGAGGCGTGATGTCCGGGCGGACGGACTGCCACAAAGGCATTTTCGGCTTCGCCGCGCATCACCGCATCTACCGCTCGACACGCTCCGCCGGCGCCGTAAACCGAGGCTTCAAACGATTTCATCGAAACCATCGTATCGGCATCCAGTCTGTCCAGACCATTTTCAAAGGCAGTTTCAACCTGTTTGAAATGTTCCTTACTATGAACGGCTTGAATGATTCCTTTCGATACGTCTTTGGCCTTGATCTCGATGAGATCTGACCACAGTTTTTCGTCCGCTTTTAAGGCGTTCATGACGGATTCATAACGCTTTGGCGTTTCCGGATGACCAAAACCGGTGTCGTGTTTTTGATAGATTGGATGATGAATAAGTGCTGTTTTCATTTTTGTTTCGACTCAGCTAAATGAGCGTTCCTTTACTCATTATAAACTTTCAACAGAAATTTGCGCATTCCGGATTTGGCTTTGTCTGTTTCGAAATAAGGTTTATGATTTTTCGGTAAAAAAATTGGTTTCCGTCCGACTTATTTTTATTTCAATCTTGAGAAAAAAGTAAAGAATTGATAATCTATGTCTTGTTATGAAAATATCGGCTCAAGAAGAATACGGTTTGCGTTGTCTGGTACAGCTTGCAAACTTAAACGAAAATGAAAGTCTGACACTACCGCAAATTGCTGAGCGCGAAGGCATCTCGGTTGCCAATGCCGGAAAATTGATGTGGCTTTTGAACAAAGCCGGGTTTGTTTCGGCAACTCGGGGAACTAAAGGCGGTTATTCGCTTTCGCGGAAACCGGACGAAATATACTTAAACGAAGTCATTAAGGTTTTAGAGCAGGACGAAATTGACGGGCATTGTGAAAACTACAAAGGCGTTTTGGATTCCTGTGTGCATAAAGGCGATTGCGGAATCCGCTCGGTCATTGTCGGGTTGCACGAAGTTGTCCAACACGCACTTTCCCAAATCACTTTGACGCAACTCATCGGCTCGGAACAGAGCGTTGATCAGACTTTTCATCAAATCAAAGGAATTAGCTGGGAGTTTAGTCGGAAAGGCGCAATTGCAAGGAGTTAGGCAATGAAAAAACGTGATTTCAAAGATTGGGAATTTGAGCAAATCAACGATGAATTTGGTTACATTCGCCATTATGAAAACTTTGAGCTTTTGGGAATATGGATCAAGGCTGAAAATCCGGTTGACAAATTTGAGGCGAAAGAATTGCTAAGTTTAGCCAAAGAATTACTCTATTACTCAGAGACTTGGAACGAGGATGAATTAAAGTTTTTCTTTTTAAGTCCGCTTATCAGATTAGTTAATTTTCATAGCAAAAATTATAAACCTTTTACCCAGCGTCGCTTATCTGCGGTAATCGGTGATTGGGAAGTTTCGGGAATTGCAGATTTTATGATTTCCAGAGGGATTCAGCATCCAAAACAACCTTACTTTTTCATTCACGAATACAAATCAGAAAAGAGAAAAGACAACGATCCATTAGGACAATTATTGGCAGAAATGGTTGTTGCACAAGAGATTAACAAACCGGATTTTCCACTTTATGGTTGTTATGTAGTTGGACGATTTCACTTTTTTGTGGTCTTAAATGCCAAAGAATATTCTGTCAGCAGGGCATTTGACTCGACTGAACCAGACGATATTTTGCAAATTTTCAAGATGATGCGTTTCGTCAAGCAAGAAATTGATAAACATTTTGAGTAGCTAATTTTATGTCATCAACAGCGTAAGACAGGTGTAAATTTCCGTCTTACGCTTTTTTGCCTGATACCACTTTAGTTTTGAAAACAATCAGTTAGTCATAAAACCTTAATTTGAATCCCTTTCCGCTATTCGGTCGGTTTGCACTATTCGCCCGTTGAGCGGCTGAGTCGGACGGTTGTTTTTCTTGACCAAACTCTTAAATTTTCCGATTTGGGCGGCTGACATTTGAATTGGCTCGGTAAAAACTATCCACTTCACATTTTCACCACACTTCGGAACTGTCAGAGAACCGTCATAACGATAGGTCGTCTGCGATTTCGGGAGAAATTGGTTAATATCGAGTTTGATATTTTCTTCCTTTTTGCCTTTTTCGGGGAGTTTTGCCCAAATCGGCTCAAAGGCTTTGTTATCCTCTGCGCCTTGTTCAATCAGGATTCCGATGACGGCAAGATTATCACCGTTTTTGTGGACCAAGTGTATCTCCATCGCGGCATTTTTTCCGTTGATCGTATGTTCGCTCGGTGAATGAAAATGAAACTGCGAGAGTTTGTAATTAGCGTCGCCGATTCTCAGCGTATCGCTGTTTTCATCCGCAAAATCAACCTGAATCGTATGGCCGTTGTTATCCACGTCTGTAACGTGTTCGTTATGCGTCAATATGATCTCGGCGGACGGGAAATTTGTTTTAACTTCGGGGAGTTCCGCCGTTTTAGGATTGATAATATCAATCGGCGATTGCATTTTGCCTTCACTGCAAAGTTTATTTTCAGAGTTCAACCCCGCCCATTTATTGGGACCGTTTTCTTCATAATCCCAATGTTTTTCGTGTTTTGTAGATTCTTCCGTTTTGGTGTTGCTTTCGGTTTTGGCAGGTTCGGGTGACTTTGTAGTTAATGGATTGTTCTTGGCTATTTGTTCACAGGAAGCGAACAGTCCGGCTAAAACGACTGCGATAATTGTGCCTAATAATTTTTTATTCATTTTCATTTCCTCTAAGAATCTGTTTAAATTTTGTATCTAACGCCAGTTCGAGATAAGGGAGAATTAAGAAAATTGCCCGCGGAAACACGCGGAATACACAGAAAAATTGGCTACTTGTTTATTGCTAATCGTTAATCGGGTAACTTTCAGAACTTTGAATTAACCATTAACTATAAACGATTTACTAAAAACTTTCCGCGATTTTCCGTGTTTTCTGCGGGCATAAATTCTTACCTTACAAAACCCTTTACGGAGCATCATTACAAGTCGTATCGTCGAGCTGAATCTCGCCTTTGATCCATTCATTACCGACTTTTGCTTTGACTTCGATAATTCCTTGTCCAATCGGGGCACCGGTACCACACCGAACCAGGATGTTTCATCTCGATTTTCCAAAAATCCGGCGCGTCCGCATTCGCGGACAAAGGGCTATCACTTTCGGCTTGAGCCTTTATCTTATCTGAGCGTAAAGGACTCAAGTGTACAAGAGAATTACCTCGAACGAGCGAGGACACGAAAGCCGAGGTCGGAGCTACGAGCGGACGGCGAGTAGTAGGCGCGAACTGCCGAACGCTGGCCGGGGGCATCGGTGATCCAACTGCCCCCGCGATTCACCCGGTTCGAGCTTTTCGATTGTCAAAACCTTCTCCTTTTTTAGTTTATTTCCCGAAATTTCACAAATCTTTTTTGGGGGGAATTTTGAGCCGCGCGAGCGGAGGGTTTTTCTTCCTCGCCTCACTTCACTCCTTTTCTTCCATTTCCGCAAATTTCGCAAACGCGGCGACTTCGTTTCGCTTCGCGTTTGCTCCTTTGCTACTCAATCCTTAAAATTTTTGCATAGGGTAAAAAGGGTAAAAGTGCTAAGGGTAACTAATACCTGACCACCCGAAAACCCAGGTAGACGCCCTGAAGCGACGGCGGAACGCTATCGCGAAACGCCGAACGCGCGGTGTCGGCGGTAAGGCTCCAACTGCCACCCCGACCCACCCGGGCCGAGCCCGATGCCGCTCCGGTTGGGTCTGTTGCACTTCCACTCGGATAATTCCCATACCAATCCTGCACCCATTCCTACACGTTCCCGTGCATATCAGACAACCCCCACGCATTTGGTTGCTTCGTCCCTACTTCGTGCGTTTTTCCTCCCGAATTACTGTTATACCAAGCCATTGAATCCAATTCACCCGCATAGTCTCCCGTTGTTCCCGCCCGCGCTGCATATTCCCATTCCGCTTCCGTCGGCAGCCGATACACGCCTTCGTTTTTCGCGTTCAACTTTTTGATAAACTCTTGCGCGTCTTCCCACGAGACTGTTTCTACCGGACATTTTGAAAAACAAACGCTTTTTTTATGGAGCCAAAGAGAAATTTTAAAAGATCACTTTGATGCTTGGGAAGTCGCTTCAGGACGAAAAATTTTTGATGAAGTTTTACAAAGTGGGTTACCCATTGTGGCATCGAGTGACATGCACAAGCGCG
>JANOEF010000799.1:0-7538 GCA_031413075.1 Acidobacteriota bacterium
AAAATCAAGTTGAAAGGCAAAAAAAAGCCAAAACTGGTCAAAAAAGTAGAATGAAGAGGAACAATCAGAGCAGAAAAAGGCAAACATCAGCTTGAAAATCAAACAGGCTTTTTTCTGCTTTTATCTAAAGTCGAGTTATAAGATAACCATTTTTAAATAATCATATGGAACGATGTTAAACCTGAATGATTCTGTTTTGCCTAATAGAGGATCCTCAAAGTAAATACCAAACATTTTTGACTATCCCCGATGCATTCATTGAGCTATTTTTGCAAAGAAATCAGACAAGAAGAAATTATGTTTCAATTTCTTCAAGAGGATCTATATTCTCAGGTCGCGGGTCGTTTGGTTGATTTGGTACCTCAAGGCATCTAAACTTTGAATTGTTTTCAGTTATAATTCTTGCATTAACATACCCCCTTGTTCCATCGGACCAATCTTCAAGTTTAAACTGACATTCGTCCTTTTTGGGAAAAATAATATAAGTTTTCAAAGCAAACTGGGGAACCGATTTGCCCTTTGCTTGAATATGAAAATAAACGTCAAATTCATTCCAGGTAGTGATTGTCTTCCAAACCTTAATATTGGTGCATTTTCTTGAAGTAAGTAAACCGAGATATGATTCTATTTGGAGTAACATCCAATTTAAGGCCGCGTCTTCAAGGGTGCTTACAAAACTGTCGTAACGAACCGTAATAGTTGAATTATAGCCATTTAATAGAACTGAGTCTGTTTCCTGGGATTTTTTTTCTTTTAATTCAAAAAGCGCATTCAACAAAAATTTTATTTTTTCTTCCATATTTTTAACTTTCCCCTAAATTATTTTCAATGAATTTTATCTATTCCCGTTACTTCAACCACATAATAAACTCGGTCAATATCAATTTAATGATAGTTTGACCGAGTTTTAGAGGTTTTTTACCTTTATCAAACTTGAACCCGAATAATTCTGCCGGTAAATATTTCCGCCACAAAAATGTCTCCGGTAAATTGATCTCGGGCCATTGAAGTCGGCGAAATTAAATTTGCCGTCACCGTCACGGGCGCGGCATTCGGTGAACTGTAAAATTTCAACCGTCCGGGTTGATTGGCCAGTTGATTCGCTGAAAATTCCAGCGTAAAAAATGCGTTTTCATCCGCCTGCAAAACATCGATCGCCGAAGTCAGATTAGGGATAAAAGTTTCATCCTCACCATCTTTCAAATTCACGATTCGAATTTCCGATAAACCGGCGACAAACGGGAAACCTGTCAATTGCGGTACCAGCAGCCGATTACCCCAACGATGAATATTGTCCGGCACGGATTCGATGGTTGGTGGTCCGAAACCCGGAAATAAAGGATTTGGTTTATTGGGAAAGGTAACGAAGGTTTGCGATTGCCCGGTCTCACTGTTGACTTGATGGACCAGATTGAGGCTGGCATCAACCACGTATAAATCTCTTTGGAAAGTTTCAACCCCAAAGAGATTCGACGCGCGCACATTATTTGGAAATCCGGGGCGGGGATTGGGAACATAATTTGGCAGGTTGACCACCATCCGCGCAAACATTCTGTGTCCGTTACCATTGGTTAAAGTGACTACGGCACCGCTCGCCAAGGCTGTCTGGTCGGCCATTGTCATCGTAAAATTATTGGCTGATGCGGCATATCCGCCCGGCAAAGTCAGTTCTAAAACCGAATCAAAAAGCGGTGACGATGGATTCGGGTTCGGAGCTTCTAAACCGGGACCGCCCGCATTCGAGACGGCATTTCCGGGGCCAATAGTTAAGTAAAGAGTGTTTCCGCGTAAGGTTAAACCGGAAGGTCCGCTTGGCTCAGGGGGGCCTCCAAGATTGTTGACCCCTGACGGCAAACCATTGACCAGAGTTTGCCGGACACCGGTCGTGCGATTGATAACCGAAAGACGTCCGGTGTTCGCCACCACGGTTCCGGCTTCTGTTACTAATAAAGAATTGTCGGCGGCCGCGATTAATTTCGTCGGTTTATCCAAACCGACGGTCAAAACGGAAGTGGTCTGTGCCAAAGCGGTAACTGACATCAACGAAATTAGTGCCATGGCCGCGATTAAAAAAGTTCTCAGTTTCATATTTTTGATGCTCCTTATTTTCTATTTTCTAAATGCCTGACCAACCATTTATTGCTGATTTATCTCAACCTATGGAGTTGATTCTTCGTGTTATCTCCTGGGTAAAAATTATTTCCAAAAGACCAGGAACAAAGTTTCAATATCTGATTTTCGGCTTCAATCCATAACGCGACGTCAAAGAAAAAAAAGGTCGTTTTTTTTTGATGAAGTTAAATTTATTGACTTAACCCATTGAAAAGTCCTATTCTCAGATAACCAAACAACATAGTGATATATGGAGCAATCTCAACCAAAATCATCAGAAATAACTGAAATGCTCCGCCAGTGGAGTGATGGAAAACAGGAGGTTTTAGAATCTTTGCTTCCGCTGGTGTACGATGAACTGCACCGTCAGGCGGCTCGTTACCTGCGCCGTGAACGCTCTAACCATACATTGCAAACTACTGCTCTCATTAATGAAACCTATCTCAAACTGATCAACCAACGCGAGGTAAATTGGCAGAACCGCGCCCATTTTTTCGGGATTGCCTCGCAAGTCATGCGCCGGATTCTGGTTGATTATGCTAAATCGAGACATCGGGACAAACGGGGCGGAGTAGGTGAAGATCTGCCGCTCGACGGAGTGACGTTGGCCGTGTCGGGTGATAAAGGAATTGATCTGGAAGCCTTGGATGAAGCCCTCACCCGGCTTGCTGAATTTGATAAAAGGCAAGCCCAAATCGTTGAGCTTCGCTATTTTAGCGGTTTGAGTATCGAAGAAACAGCTGAAGTCCTCCGCATCTCTCCAACCACTGTCAAAAGCGATTGGAAGTCGGCCAAAGCCTGGCTTTACCGGGAAATTACCAAATGAATCAAGACCGCTGGCAAAAAGTTAAAACCTTATTTGATTCGGTTGTCGAACTCTCTCCTGATGAACGCTATAAAATCCTCGACCGAGCCTGTCGCAATGATGATGACTTGCGCCGGGAAGTTGAATCATTGATTGATTCTTACCACGAGGCTGATAGTTTTATGGAAAAGCCTTCGGTGGCAGAAGTGGCGAGCCTCATTCTCGAGACTAAAAAACTCGAAACGGGAAAAAACTTCGGGCATTACGAAATACTCTCGCAAATCGGGGTTGGCGGAATGGGCGAGGTTTATCTGGCACAGGATAAAAAACTCGACCGCCGGGTAGCCATCAAAATTCTGAACGAAAAATTCAGCCGGTATCAATCAAATCTGAAACGATTTATTCAGGAAGCCAAAGCCGCTTCGGCTTTGAATCATCCTAATATTCTGGTCATTCACGAAATCGGCGAAGCAGAAGCGGTAAATTTTATCGTCAGCGAGTTTATTGAAGGCGAGACCTTGCGTGAGGTGATAAAAAAAACGCCACTCAAATTGTCGGAAGTTTTAGATATTTCGATCCAAATCGCCAATGCTTTGGTGGCTGCTCACCAGAGTCATATCGTGCATCGGGACATCAAACCGGAAAATATCATCGTCCGCCCCGATGGTTATGTGAAGGTGCTCGATTTTGGCTTAGCCAAACTGGTTGAGCAGAAAGCGATCGGATTTGAAACCGAAACTGAAAAACAGAATCAAACCGCCAGAGGGATCATTTTAGGAACCATCAATTATATGTCGCCCGAACAGGCCAAAGGCGAAAAGATTGATGCGCAAACAGACATCTTCAGTTTTGGCACTTTGATTTATGAAATGCTAGCCGGACGAACTCCGTTTGCCGGTGATTCCAGATCAGAAACTTTTGCTAATTTGATAAATGCCGAACCGCAGCCTCTTTCTCGCTTGGCTGCCAATGTTCCTCATGAATTACAGAAAATAGTGGCTAAAACGCTGAGGAAAAAGAAAGAAGAGCGCTATCAGACCATGAAAGAGCTGCTGACTGATCTGAAGAATTTGCGGGAAAATCTGGCCTTCGATAAAAGATTGGAAAAATATTCCTCTGAAGTTGATGAGAATGCGACCGCAGTTTTGCAGGGAACTACAGGCGATGTTAATAATCGGACGAATGAGACAAATACTAATTTTATCGAGCGATTAAGACGGATTAAATCACTGACGGCTTCTGTCCTGGTTGTTTTGCTGGTTGCTGCAGTCGGGCTCAGCTACTATTTTTGGTCAGCCAGTAAAACGTCTTTAAATCCAAACGGTAAAAAATCACTAGCCGTGCTGCCGTTCGTTAACGCCGGCCAGGATGCCAATGCCGAATATCTCTCGGATGGAATCACTGAAAGTATTATTAACAATCTCTCGCAGATTTCAGGCTTAAGAGTGATGTCGCGCAATTCAGCTTTTCGTTTTAAGCATAATCAAACCGAAACTAAAAATATTGCTTCGCAGCTCGGGGTCGAAACTTTAGTGACAGGTGACATCAAACAGCTGGGCGATAAACTCATCATCAATGTTCGCTTGATCAATGCCAGTGATGATACGCAGGTCTGGGGCCATCAATATGTAAAAACTTCAACGGATGTGATCGCCGCGCAAAATGAGATTGCGCAAGCCGTCGCCCATAACCTGCGGCTCAAATTAACTAATTCCGAACAAAAACAACTCGGTAAAAAATACACGGAAAATCCGGAGGCTTATCAACTTTATTTGCGTGGGCGCTTTCATAATTTGAAATCAACCGAACCGGAAATTCTTAAAAGCATTGATTTTTACCAAAAAGCAATTGAGATTGACCCGGGCTATGCGCTCGCCTATGTGGGAATTGCGGACGCCTATCGAACTCTGGCGATTGCCGGTTGGAACGCAGTTTCCAAAGAGGCATTTCCGCAATCAAAAGCCGCGGTCAACAAAGCTCTGGAGATTGACCCGAATTTAGCCGAAGCGCACGTGGCCCTGGGCTGGGCTGGATTTTCGTATGATTGGGATTGGGTGGCAGCCGAAAAAGAATTGAAGATAGCTCTCGAACTGGCGCCGGATAGTTCGGATGCACATCGTGCTTACGCTCATCTTTTGTCGAATGCCGGGCGACATGACGAAGCTATTGCAGAGAGCCGGCGCGCCCGTGAACTTGACCCGCTTTCGCTGATTACCAATGCCCTTGAGGGACAGTTCTTATTTTTTGCCGGACAGGAAGCTCAGGCAATTGACCGCCTGCAAAAAACGCTCGAACTTGAACCTAATTTTTGGATCGCGCACAACGCTTTGGGACGAGTTTATCTCCACCAGGGGCGTTATGAGAAAGCGCTGGCTGAATTTAATATAGCCCGAGAGCTCTCGGGCGGCGGTAGTACGGTTCCCATCACCGGATTAGCCTATGCCCTGGCCAAATCCGGAAATCAAGAAAAGGCTCGGGCCATTCTCGAAGAATTAAAAGCATACGCCCGGGAAAAGCATGTTTCGGCCCACAATTTCGCAGTCATTTACAACGGCTTGGGTGAGAGAGAAGAAGCCTTTAAATATCTCGAAAAATCCTTTCAGGAACGCGAAGTGGACGTCGCTTTTATCAAAGTTGATCGGCGCTGGGACAATCTGCGCTCCGAACCTCGCTTTATTGAATTAATTAGTCGTCTGAAATTCGAGTAATGGAAAATAAAAAGGGAAGTCTGGAAAGAAGTTGCCCCCTGACAGCTTCCCATAATCGTCATAAATTTTCTCAAATTTAGAAGACAAATCGAATCCCGTATTGAACTTCACGTCCAACATAGGCGCCGCGTTTGGAAATGACTTTACCAAAGTTTGCATTACCAAAGGTCACATTTGGGTTATCCCAGTTTATATTATTGAGGACGTTATAAACTTCGAGCCGGGCCTCAATCTTCATTTTTTCACCAATATTAAACGATTTCGTGAGAGTCGCATCCGTTTGGAAAGTTGAAGGCCCCACCAGTCCGGGGAAAGTCCACGGATTTGACCTCAGTTGAAGTTGGGTCGTCTCGTTGACGGCCGAGAAAACCGAAGCATCAAACCAGCGGTCGCGGGTCGGATTATCTAAAACAGGATTAGCGCTGACATTCAGTTTTGTGCCAAAACCAAAGCGGAGCAAACGGCCTGAGTAGTAACGGGATGTATTGGTCAGTCTCCATCCGCCAAGAATATAATCAACCGCCTGGGGGGCATCGCCGAAGAGCATTTTGCCCTTCCCGATCGGAATATCCCAGGTGATCACATTGGTAAAACGATGTCTGGCCGCATCCGTCGGAATCCAGGTGAATTGCCGATTATAAAGAGCTAAATCATCAAACGCTTCTTTGGTTCGTTCATCGTTGATAGCATACGAAAAGGTAAAAATTAACCCTTTGGAGGCCGGTTGCTGAATTTGGATTTTCAATGACTGAACCAATGATTTTCTCAAATCGGTATTGGTCTGATTGATTGCCTGATACATCGGAGATGGGCGAAGCAATTGCGAAACGGCGACGGTGGTCGAATTTCGCAGTGTTCCCGGAAAGACCGATGCCGTCAGATAATTTCTAAATGGATTGTTGACATTCAAGTTCCAGGTCGCCCTCGGAGTCGCATATAGATAATTCTGGTCCGGTGCATTCAAATCAATGGTTTGCGGTAAACGCGTACCATAATTGATAAAGTAATCAACCGAAAAGACCATCCTGTTCCAAATCTCACGTTGATAAACAATGGTTAATTTGTCATTGATTGGCGGTTTTTGGTCATATTCATCAAAGTTGACGGTATTTCCGAGCCCGGTGTATCGTCCGAGCGTTTGTCCGGTTGGTTGTTGGACAGGGTTGAAACCTGCTCCGGTGGTTGGAAACGGATTTGATAGGGTAGTGACAAAACTGGTGGCCGGACTCGTCGTAAAGGTTGGATTCAAAACCGCAGTATTTGTTGAATATCCGGTATAGGCATCAACAAAATCACCCAGTGAATCGCGGATTCTCGCAGATGGTTGAATATATCTGGCCCAACCAACCCGCAATGATGATTTGTCATTTATCCGATAAGCAAATCCGAGTCTTGGCAAAAAGTCGGTCGGAGTTCGCTTCCAGGCATTACGATTGTCAGCGGTCGCAAAAATCCACGCCCCGTTGTAAGTCGGAGTTTTACCGAGTTGATTAAGAATCGTCACCACCCGCGAATCAAAGGCCGGCGGCGGTGTTGCTGAAACATCCGGTATCGGTTGCGTCAGATCAAGCCGTTGCGACAAACGATTCTGAGCGTCAACCGGACCCGGCTCATATTCCCAACGCAGACCGAGATTCAAAGTTAGATCTTGGTTGAATTTCCAGTCATCTTGAAAATACAAAGCATAACCTTTACCGACAACTTCTTGAATCGGGACACGGCGCACCGAACTGCTGTTTTGCAATGCTCCGATCAAGAATGAAGCCCACGGCGAACCCGTCGTTAAATTTTCTGTTCCCGAAACGCTTTGTCTAATCGCAGTCAATTCGCTTCTAAAGGTAAAATTTAGCGGCTCAAAGCGGGCGGCTTTTCCTTTATTGACTCGATATTCGCCACCATATTTCAAAGAATGG
>JANOEF010000800.1:0-10526 GCA_031413075.1 Acidobacteriota bacterium
ACAAATGTTTGAATGTTGGACACTTACAGCGTCCAATTGTTTTTTTATAGATTCGTGGGGTGTCGCTCACGCTTTACCCCACGCTATTAAATTTATCGCTTTCAGCGATTTTAAGGAAAATTTAAACGGACTCTTAATTGCCAACAGGTTCTATAAAATTATCGGAATGACCGTTTATTACGGATTAATTACTTTGGTTTATACAATTTCCGAGAATCAAGACAGATTTATAACTGCTTGGAAGTCGGACGAATGGGAAACAAACGAATATGAACAAAACAGAAAATGGTAGTAATTTAGAAACGTCTGCCGAAGCAAAATCAAGAGGCTTAAAGCGTGTCACCAGCGACCATCGGAAGCATCTGAAAAATTTAACTTTGAAAGACTGTAAAAGTCGTGTGAACATAATGCTTGATGCAGATATTGTCGAGTTTTTTAAAGAGCAAGCTGCCAACAAAGGAAGTCTGCCGTATCAAACCCAAATTAATCAAGCTTTACGGCAATTTGTTGAAAATGCAAAAGAACCAAATAATGAAGTAATTACGATGAAAATGTTGGATAACCCGAGTTTTATTTCAACTTTGGCAGAAAAACTAAAAGCTGCTTGATATTTTCTAACTTTTGACATTTTTTGCTTTTGTCATTGAATCGCCAATCCGCAATACCCCTTCCCTTAAATGGAGATTGTTTTTATTTTTATCAATTTCCAAATTTGGATCTACCGCTGATGGCGAAATAGTGTCAACAAGAATTTAACCGAGAACTTCCTTGAGAACAGCAGATAAATCCTGCAAAGCCTGTGAGCCGTCACCCGCAAAGGACGAACCGTGCATGGCGGCAATCGTTTCCGGTTTAAGTTTCACTAATTTTTCAATATTGGATTCAGTAATTGATGTATAGGGCATATAGTTGGCGAACGGGCTGGCCTGATAACCGACCAGAGTTTGTTTTGTTCGTTCGATGATGTCGCTTTCGGTTCGCGCTTCAACATCGCCAAGTTGATGAAACAAATCCGAACTGAAAAGAGTTTTATTTGTTTCCTCAAAAAGCATTCCGGCCTCCCAACAATGGGGCAGATGAGGCGTGTGAATAAACTTGAATGTGTATTTTCCGGTTGAAAAAGTTTCATCGCTATTTAATCCGCGAGCGGGACGCAAGGCAAAATCGTTAAGGCTGACCATGGCCCCGACAAAGCTGCAAACAGGTTCGGCATTTGGCGAAAGTTCTAACCACTCGTTGAGCGAACCGCATTCGTCAGCCTCAAAATGGCTAAAACCGAGATGCCGAATGTCCGCCGGATTGATGATTTTGGCAACCGCTTCACGCACTAGCGGAAAGATTCCTTTCATCCCTGTATGATAAAGTAGCGGCTCATCATCTTTGACCAAAAATTGGTTAAACTGCATCTCTAATTCGGGAACATAAAGCGAAAGACGATAAACGTCCGGGGCTATTTCTGAAATATTCATTTAATTTTCTCCTGGTAGCGTAATTTTATTTTCTCCTGACAGCTTAATGAATTTTATCAGAAAAAGCCTCGTTTTTTATTCAGCCTCTGGATGTTTATTGACATTTTGCTTGTTTTTTTCAGGAAAAATCAATTTAACCGATCAAGCCATCGAAGTTTCAGGACTGACAATGGCCCTGACTCTTTCGCTGATGGTGTTGAGCCCGTTGAACCCCGGTAAACTCTGAATTTTCCGGGAAACATTTCGTTCAACCCATTCCAGCCCTTCGCTCCCGCTAAACAGGGTACTGATGGTGTAATCGGTTTGAACCTTAGGTTTTGCTCCCTGCCCGACCGGAGCCCAAAAATTATTAACGATAAATCTTGAAACTTTGCGGGCAAATTCACTTTTTTGCAGTTCAAGTTTGGCCACGCTCAGGTAAAACTTAGTGTGGGCCGACTCTTCGCGCATAATGGCGGTTAAAATCTCGGTTAAAATCGGATGATTCGCCATTTTCATCAAACGCCGATAGCCTTGCCCAGTGGACAATTCGTGAATCGCCCCAAACGTCATATGGGTCGCGGTAAATTGTTTGCCGATGAGATTGGTTAAAGTCGTTAAAATGCGGGTGTTGAAATTGTAAAATCTCGGCACATTTCGGCGAACTTCAGTTTTCCAGTTTTCACTCGTTGCCACTCCGGCTTCGTTCAAAAAACGGTCAATCATTTCGCCGTGCGTAATTTCTTCGACGCCCCACCGATCCATAAATTTGCTGATTACCGGATCTTTTCCGGTTGGGGTGCGGCGCAGCTCTTCGTAATACATATCGGTTAAAATTTCGACATCGCGCATATAGAGCAAGACGGGGACGAGTTTTTTATCCAACGGATAATTTTTGACCTCAGTCCAACGAATTTGATTGATGAATTCCGGGGTTAAACTTTGCGGTTGTTTTTCATACCAATTCAGCACATCTTGTTTCGTTTCAAATTTCATAACTAAAATAATTCCTGTCTAAATTTGTAAAATCAGTTACAATCGAAAGAATTATTCGGAAAACTAATTCTTGCGGATTCAACAAACTTGCAAAATCAAGGTATTATTTCAATATGAAAAAGTTGGCTTGTATATTTTTGTGTATTTTTTCGGCAAATCTTTTTGCCCAGGGTGATTTAAGTTTTTCAGGCGAAAAACATCTGAAAAACATTAGGCAATTGACGTTCGGCGGAGAAAATGCCGAAGCGTATTTTTCATTTGACGGAAAAAAATTAATTTTTCAATCAAAACGCGACCAGTTGAAATGTGACCAGATTTTTACGATGAACGTTGATGGTTCGAATGTAAAAATGGTTTCCAACGGCGAAGGTCGGACAACCTGTTCATATTATTTAAAAGGCGGTAAAAAAATCGTTTATGGTTCAACCCATTTAGGCTCGAAAGATTGTCCGCCAAACCCTGATTTTTCAAAAGGCTACGTCTGGGCAGTTTATCCTGATTACGATATTTTTATCGCCAATGCTGACGGCTCAAAAACTAAACAATTGACCAAAACTCCCGGCTATGATGCCGAAGCGACAGTTTCGCCGAACGGCAAAAAAATCGTTTTCACCTCGGAGCGTGACGGTGATTTGGAACTCTATTCGATGGATTCCAATGGCAAAAACGTCAAGCGTTTGACCAATGAAGTCGGCTACGACGGCGGCGCGTTTTTCTCGCCTGACAGCAAAATGATCGTTTATCGCGGCTCGCATCCGACCGATCAGGCTTTAGTTGAACGTGACAAACAATATTTGAAAGAACATTTGGTAGTCCCGACCACTTTTGAACTGTGGGTAATGAACGCCGACGGCTCAAATAAACGCCAGGTGACCAAGTTAAACGCCGCTTCGTTCGCTCCTTTTTTCACGCCCGACGGCAAAAAAATTCTCTTTTGCACCAATTATTTTGCCACCGATCCGCGTAAACGTAATTTTGATCTGGCGATGATCAACGTTGACGGCACCGGACTTGAACGCGTGACCTTTAACGAAACCTTTGACGGTTTTCCGATGTTTTCGCCCGATGGCAAAAGGTTAGTTTTTGCCTCAAACCGCAATGCTAAAAACCAGGGCGATACTAATGTTTTTATCGCTGATTGGGTGAATTAGTTCCGAAAGGACAAGTGACTGCAACACTTCGCTGGCAGTCAGGCACACATTATGAAAAAGCAATTATTTAGATTTCTACTTTTATTATCGTTTGTCATCAGTGTTTCGGCGCAACAGGCAAAACCGGCCAAACCTGATGTCATTGAGCAAAATTTACGCAAGCACGTCAGTTATTTGGCTTCCGATAAACTCGAAGGTCGGCGCACCGGTGAAAAGGGCGCGACTTCCGCCGCCGGATATGTCACCAATCGTTTTGCCACCGCGAAACTCAAAGGCGGCCTCATCAAAGACCGTAAGCGTTTGTTTCTACAAACATTTCCCTACAAACCGCGTAACCCCAAAGGTGAAATTCCGGCGGATGCCAAAGAGGTTGAAGCCTATAATGTCATCGGAATTTTAGAGGGCACCGATCCGGTTTTGAAAAATGAAGCCATCGTCATCGGCGCCCATTACGACCATCTCGGCAAAGGCGGCATGGGCAGTCTCGCCGCCAACTCCACCGAAATTCATCACGGCGCAGATGATAATGCATCGGGCACCTCGGCCTTGATCGAACTGGCCACGCAATTCGCCAAAGCCAAAAATAACAAACGGACTTTGATTTTCATCGCTTTCGGCGGTGAAGAAGAGGGTTTACTCGGCTCGCGTCATTACGTCAACAATCCTGTCTTTCCACTCGATAAAACCGTGGCGATGATCAATATGGATATGGTCGGGCGTTTGAAAGACGATAAACTGACCATCGGCGGAATCGGAACTGCCAGCGAGATGAAAAACTTAGTGACCGAAAAAAATCCGATGCGATATGGGTCGCAAATGAAGAAAATAACTAATCCGGACGGAACGATGGTTGCAATGAGTTCAACTTTTATTGTTCCGACCTTTACTCTCCAGCTCAATGAAGACGGGTTTGGTCCCTCAGACCATGCTTCATTTTACGGCAAACAGATTCCGGTTCTTTTCTTTTTTACCGGCACCCATCTCGATTATCACAAGCCGTCGGATACATTCGACAAGATCAATTATCAAGGACTAAGACAGATTCTGCTTTACGTCTCCGATATTCTCAAAACAATTGATGCGAACCCAACCCGCCCGACTTACACGGTTGCCAAATCTTCGGGCGCCGAAACCGGACGACGCAGTTTTGCGGTCTCGCTCGGAACCATGCCGGGTTACTCCGAAGGAACTGATGGAATGGTGGTCGAAGGTGTGCGCGACGGGACTCCGGCCGCTAAGATCGGGATCAAAGCGGGCGATAAAATTATCAAATTAGCGGGTAAAGATATTCGCAATGTGCAGGATTACACCGCAGTTTTGAGCGATCTAAAGGCCGATGTCGAGTATGAAATTGTGATCAAACGGGGAAATGAAACATTGAATCTGAAAATTACGCCGGTTGCCAGAAAGTAAGCGCCGGGGCCGAAATTTATAACAAAAGTAAAAAGGCAAAAGCGGAATTTCTTCTAAACTTTTGCCTTTTTACTTTTTACGTTTGCCTTAACAGAAGTTACCAACGGTCGCCACCGTCGCCGCCGCCGCCGCCGTAGCCACCGCGACCACCGCCGCCACCGCGATTTCCACCACCACCGCCGCCGTTTTCACGTGGGCGCGCTTCGTTAACGACTAAATTACGTCCGTCATATTCAGTTCCGTTAAATTGAGCAATGGCGGCAGTTGCTTCGTCCTCCGAAGCCATTTCAACAAATCCGAATCCGCGTGAGCGTCCGGTTTCGCGATCTTGCACGACATTTGCTGATTCAACCGTTCCGGCCTGGGCAAAATGTTCAAATAAATCATCGCTCGAAACACGAAACGACAAATTTCCAACGTATAGTTTTGTACTCATTTTTTTCCTATTTTTAAGAACCAAAGGAAGCAAAAAGGCAGGCTAAACTTGTTTTTCAGGAAAGAAAATTTTGCGAGATGCTATTTTCGTCCAAATGCGACGCGCCTGACTTGTCACGATAAAAACTCAAACGAGACTGCTTCAAAATCTAACTAACTCTCCAACCGAACCCAAACCGTCGCTTTTCTAAACTCGTGAACGGACGCATCTACTCAGACACTCTCGAGAGCAAAACCTCCAACAGTTTGCACGTTTTCACCAATTAAAGCAAGTAATTTTGCGGAAAAACCATTTTGCATCCAAAACCGGATTTGCAGCGAATTATCTAATGTATTCAACGAACCAGGGGGAGACTATGATTAAAGAAACAACAACGCTGACGACGGTTATTACCCGTTCAGTTATTAATTTTTATCCAGTCGTAAAATCAATCGAAAAAGTTGCTCAAGCACGTTTGCCAACCGAGTTTGGCGAGTTTCAAATCGCGGGTTATAAATCTTTAACCAGTGACGAGGAATTCGTAGCGGTTTTCAAAGGCGAACTCAATGAAAATGTCGCGTTGCCGGTCAGAATCCATTCGCAATGTTTAACCGGCGATGTTTTTCATTCGATCAAATGCGATTGCGGACCGCAACTGCAGCGAGCCATGGAAAATATTGAAAAAGAAGGACGCGGAGTAATTGTTTATCAACAGCAAGAAGGCCGGGGCATCGGGATTATCAACAAAATTCGGGCTTATGCCCTTCAGGACGAAGGCGCAGATACGATCGAGGCGAACACTTTGCTCGGTCTCGGGGTTGACCTCAGAGAATATCATCAATGCGTCGAAATTTTGAAAGATTTGGGAGTCCGCAAAGTCAAAGCTATGTCCAATAATCCCGAAAAGCTTCAAGCCATGCGCCAGGGCGGATTGGAGATTGTTGAAAGATTACCGATTGAATTTACACCTTCGAAAGATACTCAAAAATACCTGAATGTAAAGAAATTTCAAATGGGTCATCTTTTAAACTTGGTCAGCTAATGATCAACAGTTTCGAGTGGCGGCTTCGGCCGCTTGCAAGCCGAGCCGGAAAGCGGCTGAAGCCGCCACTCGAAACACACTCGAAACACACTCGAAACACACTCGAAACACTTCTTTCGGATTATTTTCTGCCCAGAATATCTTTGGCGGAAAATTTTTGGGCAGCTTGTTGTTTGAGTTTTTCTTCGGCCAAACGGTTAATTTGGACAAACTGCATTTTTAGATCCGATAAAATTCCGGTCATCAGTTCGGCTTCTTTCGGATGCAGATTGCCATTGGTTTTGTCTTTGAGCATCGAAAGAACTTCTATCCAATATTTACCGCTTTCGAGATCAACGGTGCGCTGTCCGGTGGCCGGATGCGGCATTGCGCCCAGACTGGCGGCGGCATTGGTCGCCAGAGTTGAAAGAAAATTGACAAAGCTCGCCGGATTTTCAGCATCCGGATAGTCTTCATCATCTTCCAACGGTATTTGTTCCACCTCTTCTGTTTCAAGTATTGACGACGGTATGGCAGCATCCGTCAGCGGCTTTGGCTCTTCGGCCTTCGGGCGCTCTTTCTCAATCTCAACCCCTTCGCGGACACTTCCGTCATAGTTAAACTTTCGTCTATCCGTAACTTTTAAAACGATTTCTTCGCTATCTTCTTTTCCAATCATAATTTCCTCATTTTTCCTTCTTTGATAGTAGCATTTTGACGAAAGAAAGTTCAAAATCTCTTTATGTCAAAAAATTTTGATGAGCTAATTTCTGTGATGGCCCGGCTTCGTGCGCCGGGTGGATGTCCGTGGGACAGAGAACAATCCTATGCCAGTTTGGCGCAATACCTTTTGGAAGAATGCTACGAAACCTTTGACGCCATTCAAGAAGCTGATCAAACCGGCGACACGGCAAATTTAACCGAAGAATTAGGCGATGTCCTGTTACAAGTGGTTTTTCATTCAACCATTGCGGCAGAACGCGGAGATTTTACGATTGAAGAAGTCGTCCAAGGCGTGACCGAAAAGCTAATTTTGCGCCATCCGCACGTTTTTGGCGAAAAAGAACTGGAGACAGCGCAAGACGTTTTGAATAATTGGGACCAACTCAAAAAAGATCAACAAAAGGCTTCGGGCAAAGTCGAAAAGGTCAAAGAATCCATCTTAGACGATGTTCCCGTCCATTTTCCGGCACTTTTAGAAGGCCAAAAACTGACCAAAAAAGCCGCTAAAGTTAAATTTGACTGGGAAAATACCAACCAGATTTTTGATAAATTGACCGAAGAAACCCTTGAATTAAAAGAAGCGATTGAAAATAACGACAATATCGAAGAAGAAATCGGGGATTTACTGTTTGTGGTGATGAATCTCGCGCGAAAATTGGACGTTGATGCTGAAACCGCCTTGAAAAAAACCAACCGTAAATTTCGCCAAAGATTTAAGTTTATCGAAGATGAATTAAAAAAAGACGG
Organism: Acidobacteriota bacterium; assembly: GCA_031413075.1. GTDB lineage: Bacteria > Acidobacteriota > Blastocatellia > Pyrinomonadales > Pyrinomonadaceae > JAIBCC01. Next base: position 7,915 of record JANOEF010000800.1, read on the forward strand.
CAAGGCCTTGGAAGAAAGCGATTTGCAGGAAATGGACATGCTTTGGAATCGGGCCAAGACCGCAACTATCGGAAAACAAAACTAAACCTTGAATAACCGCTCTAAAAACAATCGTGCCTTTTGATAGATTTTAGAATCTTTTGAAGCTCTGGCTCCCGCAACATTTAATTCCCGGCACTTAATGAATTCCAGCCAATCTTCGGTTTTGATGACGGCATCGGCAAAATTCGTTTCATCAAAATCAATATGCAAAAACGGTCTTTGGTATTTTTCGGCTAACCGTAAGGTTTTCTTTGAGCCTCCCGTCAGTTTTCCGTGCGAAAAAATCAAGGTGGCATCGGAATATTTGACGTTTAATTCGGTCCGGCGGACAGGATTTTTAGCCCGGGTTTCGAGCAGATTCGGGTATTTGGCGGAAATCTCGCCGTCCTCCGCCATTCGATTTTTCGGTACGAAACCGCCGATTTCGATTCCGTGTTCCAAAGCAAAATCAAAGGCGGCCCGGTCTGCGCCTGTTTGTCCGCCTGAAATTATTTTGAGAATTTTCACTATCTTTGGCTTAATATCGAAGACTGCTCACAAAAGCAGTTTTTAACTGCTAGCAGTTGATCATCCACGGATTCCAACAGAAGTTATTTGAAAGTGTTGTTTGAGTAAAAAAAGAATCAATTCTGCATTCTCCGGATGATGTTTTACCGATGCGGCAACCGGTGTTTGAGCAAAAAAAATGGCTAAAGGAAATCATCCCATTAACCATTAATCATTGATAATTAACCATTTATTTCTTCGCTTCTTCGACCGGAATTTCGACAAAAACATCTCCTTTCTTATTTTTGAGTGACTCCAGAATTTTGCCGGCCGAACCCATTTCGACCCGCGAAGAAAGCACCCGGGAGACTCGTTTTGGCAAAATCGCCGGTGCCAGTCCGGCAATCGTGTCCACCAAAGAAACGATGTCGCCGCCGCCTGCCCAATGTTCACGAACTACTGTTTCATCCGTCCGATTAACTAATCTGAGAAGGGTCAGGGCGACCACATAAACATCATCAACCTGTCCGATAAAAGGAAAAATGTCGGGGATAAAATCAATCGGAGAAATAACATAGACAATCGCCGCCACAAACAGCGCCTTTTCCACCGTCGGAACCCGTCCATCGGTCAAAAGTTTGCCGAGCAGTTTGACCATATTCGGCAAAAACATCAAAAAACCTTTCATCCGGTCTTTGATTTTTACTTTTTCCTTGTGTGCGAGGCGTTTTTCCTCAACCTTCACCATTTTTGTTTCCGGCATCTTTTGTCGTCCTCCTGATTTATCTCTTTGAGTCTAAATAAGACCTCGCATTAGAGCAAGTTTTAAAGCGAGAAGTTGTAATATATTTTACCGAAGGTTTTTTGTTTACCGAAACCTTTAATCGGCTGCTTTCCGACTATGTAAGCTACGCGTTCTAATTTTACCCGAGCAAGTGCTGTGTTCGGAGAGATTTTATAAACGTCTGAAATAAGAGGATTTAATGACATAATTCTCTACATTCTCAGCAATTTGCGGTTTTTTGAAAGGTAAAGCTCCCATCCTTGCAAAGCTAATCTTGTAGGGGTTTTATTAAAGTTGTTTCAAATTTCAAAAAACAGCTCCAGTGGAGCGAAATATTTATAGCCCAAAGGCAAAATAGGATTTGAGTTGCATCGCAACGACATATTTTCTATGCCGTTCCTCCGGAACTCGCCTGATTTTAATGAAATTCAGGAAATTCAGCTATAAATATTCCGTTCCTCCGGAACTATTGAGTTTGAACCTAATTAGTTTTATCCATTTCAAAACCCCTTCATAATTAGCTTGCAAAGAGGGCTTTTACTTGCCTGCCAAATATTCTTAAACCGAGAATTACTGACCATTCACCATTTACTATTTACTACATACTATTTACTATTCAACTAATGAACATCGGAATTACGGTTTATCCAACCTACGGCGGCAGCGGAATTGTCGGTTCGGAACTCGGCAAAGAGCTTTCGGAGCGCGGTCACAACGTTCATTTTATCTCGTCCAGTCTGCCGACTCGCCTGACCGAACTCAATGACCGGGTGCATTTTCACGAAGTCGAGATGATGTCGTATCCGCTCTTTGAACATCAGCCGTATTCGCTCGCACTGGCCACCAAAATGGGACCAGTAGCGCGGGCGGAGGCAGGGGAATGATTGTCCGGGGAACGACGCCAAACCTGCCGGCTTTTATTCCTCTGCCAATCATTCCCCTGCCGCTTCCCCGTCTCCTGAATAGAGGCCGTCGAATATCATTTCCAAGACTGTGAGGTTCATGGAAAGGCGGACTGTTATTCAGGTGGGGCTCCTGCGCCTCCGGTTTGCGGCCGGAGCGGAATCGCTTATTCTGCAAGGAGCATTCCCGCCCGGAGTCAGGCGATCATCATCGCCGTTCTTAGTTTGCTCTGGCTCACCTTTCTCCACCGCACCGGCGGCCGCCGGCGGGAACTTTGACCCAGCCCCTAACACCCCGAGCCACTCTCCAGTTCACAATAGTCATGTCCGCGCGAAGCAACGAAGCGAGTCGCGCCTCGGTGTCTATTGATTTAAGTCAACTCGCACGTCAACTGTCT
>JANOEF010000801.1:0-1624 GCA_031413075.1 Acidobacteriota bacterium
GATTGCACATATTTTACTTGGTGTTTTGCAAGCGGAGACTAATCCGATTTTGACGATTTTGCTTGGTATCGGAGTTTGTTTGGTTTTGGGATTGCATTTATTTACAGGTTTCCGCGAAGCCAAAATGGATAAAGTACTTGCAACAGATTCATCTGATTTTGTTGATGCCTGTTCCGTTGATGAAATTCCCGAAAAGCGTGCTTGCGTCCGCAGAATTTCGGGCGAAAGAGTTGCTATTTTCAAATATGAAGGTAAAATTTCTGCCGTTTCAAACGTCTGCCAGCATCAAAACGGACCGCTTGGCGAAGGGCAAATCGGTGATGACGGCTGCATAACTTGCCCGTGGCATGGATTTCAATATCAACCCGAAACAGGTGCATCGCCGCCGCCTTTTACGGAAAAAGTTCCAACTTTTCATACCAAAATCGAAAATGGGCGAGTTTTCGTCAACAAAAACCCTGAAAAAGCCGGAACATTCGTCAAGGCAACGGAGGTCAAATGAACGAAGATTTTTACGTTGGATATTTACCGAAAATGTCTAAAAATGTGGCGAAAGTTATTCGAGTTTTCGTGTTTCTCGCATTTGTTGTTTCGATAATTTTGGCAGTTGCATTGTGGTTTGGACAAAAACCTTTCGCCAATAGTTTTTTTGAATTTACGGAAATTAAAGATTTTACAGGAACAATTCAAGCTGAACCGATTCCTTTTTTGCTGGTTGAAAAATCTGAGAAAAACAACGGTTTGCCGATGTTTGATAGATTTCCGCTAGTCGGCGAAGGAAAATTCGGCGTTGATGTTTCGGCGTTCAAAAATCAGTTTGTAAATCTAAAAGGCAAACTGATTTATCGTGATGATTTGAAAATGATCGAGGTTGTTTCGGGTTCAATCGAGACGAATTCAACTAAATCCGCCGCAAGTCTTGAAACTGTTGAAAGCCTTGGTGTGCAGACGCTTAACGGTGAAATTGTTGACAGCAAATGTTATCTCGGCGTGATGAATCCGGGACAATCAAAGCCGCACAAAGAATGTGCGATTCGATGTTTGAGCGGCGGAATTCCACCGCTTTTTGTCGTCAAGGATACGGCGGGGAATATTTCCGAATTATGGCTTTTATCAGACAAAGGCGAGTCGTTAAATAAAGATATACTTGACTTTGTGGCTGAACCAATCGAAGTTACGGGTGAAATTTCCCGAATTGATAACCAACTCTTTTTCAAAATCAATCCGGCGCAAATTAAAAGGCTTCCATAATTAAAAAATTGGAATAGTTTTTCCGACTCAAACGATTTAATAGTTATCAGTTTGACGAGGTAAACTATGAATAATAAAACGGTTAATGAATTCCCGAAAATTTCGGTTGAGAAAGAAAATTATGCGGTTATTCTGGCAGGCGGCGATGGTTCGCGCCTAAAATCTTTGACCCGGATGATTGTCGGCGATGAACGTCCAAAACATTTTTGTCCGATTTTGGACAATGAAACTTATCGCATGTGAACGACGACTAATCCGTAAATTATCGCTTGTTTGATAATTCTCAACCAGTTTATGATAGTCTTTATCAGACAAAGTTGTGATAAATTTATTTGGCATATTCATATCGCCATTATATCATAAAACTTCTGCT
>JANOEF010000802.1:0-6953 GCA_031413075.1 Acidobacteriota bacterium
TATCATAAACGTCATCTTTGCAAAAATATACATCGCCTTTGTCCCATTCTTTCGGATATTCCCAACGCATCCAGTAATCGCCGGCGAGTATTTTGAGAATTCTGGCGTAAATAAAACCGTAGATAAAAAGCAGCCCAAAAACGGGAGCGGCAAAGATACCTGACACAGTGAGTATCAAACTGTATTTAGCCCTTTCTTCGGCAGTAGTCCCATTAAAAGCCAGATAAAGTAAAAAAACCATGGCCATGACAATAATTGCTGAGATAATAGCGATAATAATAAGGAAAATAGTATTTATCGTTGGTGTTGATCTGTTTGGCTCGTTCATCTTTTTCTCACTTTTAAGTTTTTCTCCGGATAATATCGAATTTAAGTCAGGACGTAAAATCTGTTTCCAGACCTTACGCCCTCTTTCACCGGGGGGTAAAATCAAGGTCTTTTCGGAACGCATTTGCCGTCTTTACATTCGGTCAAAGGCGGACAATTTCCGCATCCCGGCGGTTTAATATTTTTTTGTTTAGCTGATTCATTTAATTTGCTCAATTTATTGGGCAGTACCGCAGGCACGATGTCTGCGATACTTACTACTAAAATTCATTTTACTTCGACAGCTTTTCTTAATTCCGTCACACCCATTCCTTTCGAGTTTTCATCCCTAATCAACTTCGCAGTGATATAGTATCTTCCGCTAGACATTCCTGGCGGAAGTTCGAGCCAATAAACCGCCGTTTTTTCCTCTTTAAGGTCGAAAGACCTTTTACTTTCCGAAATCGGTCGTTCATTTTTGTCGGATAAAACGAACTCAACTTTAGCGTTTTTGGTATTGCCGGAAAACTCTGCGATGGCATAAACTTTTTCGCCGGGTTTGAATTCTCTGGTTTCTACTCTGCCTTCTTCGTCCGATGCAATTTTTAAGTTTTTAAGACTTGCCGGACCGCCCACATTTCCTAAATTACAGCCTAAAACCAAAAGAATCATCACTGTTGCGACATAGATTGTTTGATATTTATTTTTTTTCATTTTTCTCCTCTGTATTCATCAATTTTAGTTTAATTAAAAGAGTCTGAATTTGGAACTCACTATATTTGGAACTCACTATATTTCGACCGATCTTTTCAGATTTGTAAAGTCAAGGTCTTTTCGGAACGCATTTGCCGTCTTTACATGCGGTCAAAGGCGGACAATTTCCGCATCCCGGCGGCTTAATATTCGGGAGCGCAGGTTTTTGACATTTGCCGTCTTTGCAAGTCAGCCCAAATTTGCATTCGGTAATGTTGCGACAAGGATTTCCTTCTTCTCCGCCGGCTGTCGTTCCGCCACAAATTTTCTTGGGAACTTGATTTGTTAAGTCCATCCAAAGCATTGGGGAATATGGATTTATGATATTGGCAACTAAACGAGTGCCGGCAAAAGATTTAAATTCCTCGGCACTCGTTGGGAATTTTTTGAATTTTGGGTCAACATCATTTCCATTTTCGTCCTTGAGGTTTTTTAACTCTGAACGCGGTTTAACCCTTTGCAAAGTCAAATGCAAATGTGGAGCGGATGAAACGCCTGAACTGCCGATTTTGCCCAGAAATTTTCCGCAATCTACGCGGTCTCCGACATTAACCGCAATCGAATCTTTTTTCAGATGATAGTAATAGGCAATAACTCCGTCGTCCTGGAGGATAGCGACGAAATTCGCCTCTTTAGCATCATTTTTGTCATTGATGCAAAAGACAAAGTCGCTGGCGGGCGAGTCGGCGCGAGGGGGCGGAATTTTATAAAAACATAAATCGGTATTTCCGTCTTTTTTGGCAACAACCTTTCCCCCTGCAACCGAAAAAACATCAATACTTCCGGCTAATTGAGAAACCACGTGACCGATGAGACCGAAATCCGTCCCTTCGTGTCTGCGATAACAGTTTGGAAAATTTTCGCCGAAATAGTTGTTTTTGCAATGTTTGATGTCTCCCGAAGTGCGTGCCAGATCATCAACTCCGACCACCGGACGAATAATCATTTGAGTTGCGGCAATCGGTCCTGAAAGTCTGGCATTGTTCGGTTCATTCAATCGAATAATAAACATTTCACTGTTTCCAACCGAATTACCTTTAGCATTTACTTCGCGTCCGCCGCCATCGAGCGCGGAAATGAAATTGTTTTTCATCGTCCTCAAAGAAACCCGGTCGCCATCTTCGATCAAATTGTCGCTTGACCGTCTGGTGAGCCGTTCAATTTTGAAGGTTTCCCAACTCAACAACGCAGATTTATCCGCCAGGAGTTTATCACCGCCGCCATTGCTTGCCGAAAAGAAATTTCCGACGGAGGTTTTGATAGCAACGGGATCACCCGTTTCCAGTTCGCCTTCGTTCAAATCCAACAAAGTAAACGTTTCCCATTCCCGGGCAGTTGGACGATTGGCATTGACCACGCCGCCGCCGCCATTTTCGGCAACGACCAAATTCCCATTGGCACTTTTCAGCGTAATAGAAAAATGTCGGGCGAATGAATCATTTGAAAATAAACCGATTAAGCCGAATAAAATCAATAACATCTGTATATTTCTGGCGTTTTTATAAATCATGTTTTTCTCCTTTTTTGGGTAAATCTCGACCAAGGTTGTTTGGGCAAAACAATCGTTTTTTATAAAAAATTAACTTTCGATTAAATTATTTTAGCGTTATTTCAAGACGATAATCTGCAACTTTATAATTTGAATGCACCACAATTTCGCATTTACCATCAACGAAATCGGGCAATTTTCCTGAGAAAGTTTGCGTGTCTTTGGCAATTATTTCGACATCAAATGAATGAACTGCGTAAATCGAAAAATCTGCATCTTTGCCAATAACTTTGACGGTAATTCTTTGTCCGGCGCGGGCTTTGAATTGATAAGAAATTTCATCGCTATCACGAATTTCACCTTTAATAACTAATTTCTTTCCTTTGACAAGATTGATTTTCTTTTCAGCGATGCGATTATAATCTTGAGCTGAAACTGCGTTGGTCATCCATAATGTCAGCACACAAATTGTAAATAAAATTAAGAAATTTCTTTTCATCATTTCACCTCTTTATAAATTTTCCGTTTTTCCAGATTAAACTATAAACCTTTTTTCCACTCGCAGTTGTTACTTGAACGGTTGTTCCTTTTTGTGGCAACTTATATTTGTATTTTTTGTTAATCAGAACAGGCAATACCTGGCTCGTCACATCAATCCATCTGCCGGCATCATAAAACAAAAAATACATTTTCGTCAGCACATTATTTTTGAGGTCGCAATCTTCGTTATAGGCAATTATCAATCCGCCGTCAGGTTTTTTGAACATTGCTACTTCAAAAACTTCTCCGCTCAACGGCGTGATGTATGAAATGTAACTGTTTGGAATATCAACAGTTGTGTCATTTTCATAATCAAGAATTTCTTCGCGTTCCGCAAAAGTTGAACCGTCATATTTTTGTGGCATCAATAAATAATAATCTTTGATTGTTTCAGTTTGGGCGAAAATCGCGGTTGAAAATAAGGCAATCGCCAATAAACATTGTATTTGCAATTTTTTTTTAATCATTATATTTCTCCTTTATTACCAAGCCGGTCTTTGTGTTTGCGTGACAAAAGCATCGCCATCAACAATTAGCATTGCATCGCCCGTTTTCGGATGATTTCGTTTTTCGAGGGAATAAGTTACGGTTTCGCCACTATTTGAATTGGCTGTAATAGTCGTCACCGTGGCAGTCCAACGTCCGCTGTCATTTGTTTGAGAACTTGAACCGCCGTTGGGATTGCTATTATTTGAACCGCCTTGATATTCGTAAGTTCCATTGGAATAAAGGATGAAACACCGTCGGGCGTGTCTTCCACCACCGTTATTGGCTTGAATATCGGCTTGATAACACCAATGCCCGACTAATTCTTGCGGAACTAAACCACTTTTGGTGTGGGATTGATTTTCTTCACTATTATTACTTGATGTGCGCGTATAAACAACTTTTCTCCCTTCGACCATCACCGTTAAAGTATTGCCTTTGAGCGTGAACGGGAATTCGATTTGCCCCTCTTCCGTTTCGACAATAATTAGTTTTCCAACGACAGCATAGTTTAATTTCTCGCCGTTGATGGTCATTGCCGATTCGTCAATAAATTCGATTTTCGCTTCGCTGCTCGTCCATTTGCCGATCAAAGTTAGGGTTTCATCTTCAACTTTTGGTGAATTCGATCCGGTTGATTTGGTTTGTCCTGTGCTTTTTTGGGCGAAGGCGCAGTTGGTCGAAAGACCGATGATTAACATTACTAAAACTAAAATTATTTGACTACGCATAAATATTTTTCTCCTTTTTTCAATTGCTATTTTCGAGAGTGTTCAATCACTCCGTTTGGCAGACGAAACAAATTTATTCATTTTGTGAAAATAAGTGGTTAGAATTCCGTTAGTTTTCGGTTAGAATTGAATTAACCGATTTTTTTACCCCAAATGAATGATAAAAAACCAATCTATGAATTTGCTGATTTTCAGCTAAATGTTGCAGAGAAACAATTTCGGCGTGTGAACGGTGAACTTATCCCGTTGACTCCCAAAACTTTTGAATTGCTGACGGTTTTGGTCGAAAATAGCAATCGTCTGCTCACCAAACAAGAATTACTAGACAAAGTTTGGGCGGATTCGTTTGTCGAAGAAGGAAATTTGAAACTAAATATTCACGCCCTTCGCAAAATTTTGGGTGAAAATCTAATTGAAACCGTTCCGCGCCACGGCTATCGTTTTATAGGTGAAATTAGGAAAATTGAAACTGATGAAAAGGCTGAACAAGTTGCAAATCCGACTGCCTCAATTCCGCCGAAACGCCCGAATATTTTGTTTTTGATTGCACCGATTTTAATTTTGGGTTTAATTAGTTTCGGAATCTACTATTTTTGGAAACCCGCCAAACCTCAACAAACAATCAAAACAACTCCGCCGATTTTCAAACCAAACAAAACAATGGCGGTCTTGCCGTTCAAAAATCTAACCAAAGACAAACGGGACGAATTTTTGGGCATTGGTTTGGCGGATGCGCTGATTACCAAACTTGGTTCGGTGACGAGAATTTCAGTTCGTCCGACGAGTGCGGTTTTGCCTTTTAGCGACTCAACTTCGCCGCAGACTATCAGCGAAAAATTACAGGTCGAAAATATTTTAGAAGGCTCGATTCAGCGCATCGGCAACCGCCTCAAAATCTCGGTGCAAATGGTGCAAATGCCCAATAATCAAGTCCTTTGGGCAAATAGTTTTGAAGCAGACGAAGGCGATTTGCTCAAAATTCAAGATTCAATTTCCGCCCAAATAGTCAAATCTCTTGAGATTAATTTGAATCAAGAAGAACAAAATCTTTTCGCCCGCAACGCAACCGAGAGCGAAGAAGCCTATCAACTTTATCTCAAAGGTCGTTTCCATTGGAACAAACGCACTAAAGAAGATTTGGGCAAAAGCATCGAATTTTTGCAAAATGCGGTCAAAAAAGATGAAAAATTTGCACTCGCCTTTGCCGGATTAGCCGAAGCCTATCAACTATTTGCGGAATACGGCGGAATGAATTCGGCGGAAGTCTTTGAAAAAGCGCGTCAATCAGCAAACAAGGCTTTGGAAATCAATCCCAATCTAGCCGAAGCGCATAATTCGCTGGCTTATACGCTGGCTTTTTACGACTGGAATTGGACGGAAGGCGAAAAGGAATTTCAAAAAGCCATTGAATTGAATCCGAATTATCCAACCGCCCGGCAATGGTATGGCGAATTTTTGTTAGTCTTCGGACGGTTTGAAGAGTCTCTTGCGCAACTCCAGGAGGCGCAACAGTTGGATCCAACCTCGCTGATTATTTCGAGTGATCTGGCGGCATTTTATTACACTGCCCGTCGGTATGATGAATGTCTGGAACAAGCCGCCAAAACTTTGCGGCAAAACGATAAATTTAGCTATGCCTATGCCTTTCAATGGCTCTGTTACGAAGGGAAAAAGGACATTCCGAAAGCATTCGAAACTTTGCAAAAAGGCGACTACCTCTTGTTTCCAAAAGAAATTGTCGAGGGTCAGCAATCAGTTTTTGAAAAAGACGGTTGGCAAGGAGTGTGGAAATACAAAGAAGATTTTTTTGACAAATTCCCGTCGAATCAATTCGTTAATAATTTTACCCGTGCCTTTATTTCGCTGAGGGCGGGAAATACGGATAAATCTTTTGAGTGGCTCGAAAAATCCTTTCAAAATCGTGAGCGATGGTTTGTTAATCTTAAATTCGATCCGCAGTGGGACAAAATTCGGAACGATCCAAGATTTAACGAACTGGTTCGGAAGGCGAATTTGAATCCTTAGCTTAACTTCGGTTTTGGGCGCTTTTGGCGAAATAATCTTAGCCTATGACGAAGTGATGGTTAATCACGCGCTAAATTTTATGACCTATTTCGAAAGAAAAATCTTACCATTTCTTCCGCCCAGAGATCGTAGCCCTGGGGCGAAGGATGCACCCCGTCGCTGAAATGCTCGGCCAAAAATTTGCCTTGCGGCAAATAATAATGAACTTTATGATAATCTGAAACAAAGTCTAAAGTGTTAATTTGCTGCATTTTAGCCAATCGTGAAAGGATATATCGGGTTGGATTCGGCAAAGCGATAAAATCCCGTATCATTGGTATATTAGCCAAATAAATTGTAGCGTCCGGGTATTTTCGGCGGAAAATTTCAATTAATTCGGTCATTCCTGCCCGCCATTTTTTCGGGGTTGAAAGTTGAAAAACATCATTTCCGCCGAGTGCGATTAAAATCACATCAAATTTGACCGCCGGAACTTTTGGCACCAGTTCGCGGAGCGTCCGGTGAACTGTGATTCCGCTCACACCGAGCGCGTGCCAGGACACGGTTTGACCGGTTTTCAAACTCAAATGTCTGGCAAATTGACCGGTCATCCCCTCGGCATGATTTTTGGCGCCAACCCCGGC
>JANOEF010000803.1:0-14007 GCA_031413075.1 Acidobacteriota bacterium
CCTTTAATTCATCGGCAAATTCGTCATTGGTGAAACTCAGTTCATCATACAATTCCGCTTCTGCTTCGGGCAAAGAGCCGAGCAGATAGGCGGTTAAAGTTTGATGGTTATAAGTCTTGGTCTTCATTTTTTTAGCTGAGAAAAAACTTTCTCTAACCAGATAAGACAAAAATCGAAAAACATTTCGTCTAATAGTCTTTAAAGTTTTTCATCCGACGCATTTTCCGACACAAACTTCCAGTTTATCTCTGATTCGACAAGCCCGAATTGCCAGGGCGTTCATCGAAACCTGCAAATTGACGGCTAACAATCGGCGATTTTCAATCTTGAGGCGTTCTTTGCCGTAATAATAACGAAAAATAATATCGCGGCTGGCAGATTCTAATTTGTTGGTGCAATTTTCCAGACACTCAAGCCGTTTTTCTTTGATCTCGGCTTCGTCATTTGGTTCGGAGGTCATTAATCCGACGGTTTTCGGGTTTGCCAAAACATCGTCGAGTGAGACGCTTGCTTTTTGCCGCAAAGATTCCATAAAAACAAATTTTGCCGTAATGTAGCAATATTTGGCAGGCGTGTCGGATTCGATTGCGCCTTCTTCTTCGAGCCGGCGCGCCACTCGATTGAGGGTTTCATCTGCCAATTCATCCGGCGCGAGACAGTTTTTGCGGTCAAAGTAGGAGACTAACCTGTTCCGCATTTCCAGATAATTTTGTCCGGCTGAATCCGCACCTTCGTCCAGCCAAGCTAAAAACTTATTAAAAGCCCCCGGCGAAAGCGTCCAATCTTTTTTTGATTCAGCTTTTTTCAAGGCTTAAATCTTAACTCCTGATGGGGCATCAAGACAATCGTCATGGAATAAAAATCTGAAGTTTCGGAATTTGTCTTTTGAGGATGAGTTTGTCATCATACAACAATCTGGAGAAAATTTTATGACACCCGAAACTGAAAAACAACTTTCCGCTAGCGGATACGATATTACGCCGATTTCCAAAGCAGACCGCGAACATCTGGCGCAAGATTTAGATGCGGAAAGCTACCGTGTTCTGATAAATCACGGGACTGAACCCGCCTTTTGCGGAAATCTGACCGACAATAAACAGGACGGAACTTATGCTTGTAAATTATGCGGATTGCCGTTATTCAAATCGGACGAAAAGTTTAATTCGGGAACGGGGTGGGCTTCTTTTTATGCCGCGTTTGACGATGAGCATTTGAAACATATCCGGGATGTCAGTTTTGGAATGATTCGGGTTGAGATTCGTTGTGCACGCTGCGATGGACATCAGGGGCACGTTTTCCCTGACGGTCCGCCGCCCACCGGACAGCGATATTGTCTGAATTCGGCATCGTTGGAATTTTTTGCCGCAGATGCCGAAATTCCACAAAAAACAACTTAATTTTGCCTTAAATTTAACATTTGTGATATTCTGTAAAAACCTTTTAGCCAAGGAGTTTTAACCAATTATAAGTTTAGGAATCTACATAAAATGGGGCGGATAGATAAAACGTAAGACAGGTTGCGTTTGACCGTCCGCCGAATACTAAGGAGGTAACGGAGATGGTCAACCGAAACCACAACAATCTTGTCCGCGAAATTGATAAACTTAATGAAAATGAGACTTTAGCTGTCAACCGATACGTGTCCGAACTGCTCTCTGCCCGTCATATAAAAACAATCGAAACCATTCCTAATGACGATTTGATTGCGTCTTTATCCGATAAACGCGAAAATCAGCGCGCACGCCAAGTGCTTGAATGGGAGCGAGTAAGGCGCAAAAATTTGCAAAAAATGGCGTAAATGAAGGCAAATCTGAAACCGCAAAAGTCAAAAAGTCAAAAATCAATCTTAGTTTTGATATTCTGGATTGATTGTTTCTTGGCGGTGAACGCCTTTTCCCAAATTCCGGGCGACCTAACTGAAAAAATAAGGTTCGGGTCAACTCAGGAAAAACGCGAGGCGCTTTATCAAATCCGTAATTTACAAACTGCCGAAGCCTCTCGGGCGGCAGTTCCGGCCCTTCAGGACGCGGACGAAATTGTCCGCGTGACGGCTACCCAGGCGGTCATTTTTTTACCTTCGGACGAATCAGTTCAAATTCTGTTACCGCTTTTACAAGACAAATCTTTGTTTGTTCGCCGGGAAACGGTTTATGCACTCGGGAAAACTAAAAACTCAAAGGTTGTTCCAATGCTTTTAGAGATTCTCCGCCGGGATAAAGTTTTAGAAATTAAAGCCGCTGCGGCGCTTGCCCTGGGGGAAATCGGAGACATCTCGGCGCTTGATTCATTTATTAAACTTCTGCAAACAAAACCGAAAGAAACCGAGGCTTTTTTGCGCCGGGCGGCGGCTCGTTCAATCGGACAAATCGCACAAAAACAACAATTTAATGAGATCTATGCCGTCACGCCGGAAAGTCCTTTGCCGGATAAATATGACGTTTTGGTCAATCTGCAATATTCAAATTTAGCCGAAAGATCATCGGAGTTTCGTCAATCAGTTTCGGTTTTGCTCGCAATTCTGCAAAATCCAAAAGAGCCCGACGATGTTAAACGTGAAGCGGCTTCTGCGCTTGGCACGATCGGTGATTTTACGGCCATTAGAAAATTGAGTGAAAATCTTGCGGCAAAAGATTATTATCTGGCGGAAATTTGTCGCGAGAGCTTGTTAAAGTTACAAAAAGTTGCAGAAATAACGAGATAGTTGTAACTTACAGACTTATTAAATTAGCAATCACAAAAACAATATTCAAATGACTATTATCAAAGGAACCGGAAGCGTTTTACCTGCACTGGTCGTGCCGAACAGTGATTTTAATAATCATCATTTTTATGACAAACACGGTGTCAAAAATGAACGGCAAGGGGCTGAAATTACTGCTAAACTCGAAGCTATTACGGGAATCAGGGAACGCCGGTATGTGCCTTTTGACCAGGATTCTCGTCCGCTGATGACCGAAGTCGCAAAAATTACGGTAGCTGATGCCGGGCTGGAACTGAATGATCTGGACGGAATTATTGTGGCGCATAATGCCGGAAATATGGTGATTGGGGAAAAAGTTTTTCACACCGTGCCGAATATGGCGGCATATTTGAAAAACGCCCTCGAAATTACCAATCACGAGTGTTATGCCTATGACCTTTTGTTTGCCTGTCCGGGGTGGCTCCAAGCCGTGATTCAGGCCCATCAGGCGATTCAGCTTGGCGACGCCGAAAATATTTTGGTGGTTGGGATTGAAATCGCTTCGCGACTACTCGATCCGCACGATTTGGATTCGATGATCCTAGCGGACGGGTGCGGCGCGGTAGTTTTATCGAAAAGTTCCGACCCTCGCGGGATTGTGTCCTATGCAACGTTTTCTCACGCGCAAAAAGACATTGACAATATCTATCTCGGTAAATCCAATAACGAAGCAGTCGGCGGAAGTTGCTGGTTTAAGATGAATGGCAAAGAGGTTTATCGTTACGCGACAAATTGGGTACCCAAAGTCATCAAGAAGGCTCTCGACAAAGCGAATCTGAATCTGACCGACATTGATTTGTTCCTTTTCCACCAGGCAAACGAAAAGTTAAATCAGGCGATCGCCAATCATTTAGCGGAATTATACGAAATTGATGTGGCAAATTTTGCCGGCAAGTTGCCGATGACGATTCAGTTTCTGGGAAACTCTTCGGTCGCTACGATTCCGACCATGCTTGATTTGATCCGGCAAAGGAAATTGGGCGATTACCAGATTAAAGAAGGAAATACGGTCGTGATGGCTTCGGTCGGTGCCGGAATGCACTGCAACGCAATGGTTTACCAGTTTTGAATGTTTGAGCCTTGTTCAAGTATGGCTTCCAGCATCCGGGCAACTGATTTTACGATCTGCTCCCTGTTTTCCGGGGCTAAACCCGCCGACGCCAGCAGGAAAGGCTCATAAAGTATCCACCCGAAAGCCGTCGCCGTCATGGCTGCCGCCACAATCCTCGGATCAGATTTTGCCTCGGTGACTGATTCTTTCTGCTTTTTTTTAACTAATTCCACAAAGCGTTGCATCACTGCAAAGTGGTTTTGAAGCAGATTCGGGTCAATCCCGTCAAGCATCGCCCGGGCAAGTGAAATCTGCCGAACTTTATTTTTTTCAACGGCTTGAAAAAATGCAAAAATGTTACCATCTAAATTCTCAATTTTTTCAACTTTAGTTTTAACTTCGCTGACGCTTCTAAAATTCACTTCCAAAATCAGGTTGGCCTTAGTCCCGAAATGACGAAAAATGAGAGGATGCTTAACATTTGCCGCCTGAGCTATTTCGCGGACGCTGATTTGGTTTGGGTTGCGTTCCAGTAATAACTTTTCCGCCGCATCTAAGATCGCTGTTTTAACCTCTTCAGCTCCACGAGAAGCGTGGCGAAAAGGTTTGTTATTATTTTTTTTGAGGCGCCCCGACTTTTCGTTTAGTTGAGTGGTTTCAACAATCTTTTTCATCAGCATGAAAATATCCTAACATTTTTTTGTAATAAACAAAAAAAATGTTACCAATGGTATCAAAGGCTCTTGACAATTAGTTTCAATTCGTAACATAATAAACCTCGGTTAAAAACCTAACGCAAATATAATTAAAATTTTTTCTGGTTTGGTGTCTGGCATAAGGAAATAGACGATTTATGGGGGTAGGTCGGAGATTTTTTGCGAGACACCAATTTTTTGTTTAAAATTGTTAAGCACCGATGGACAATGGAAAATGGACAATGAAGAAAACCCGGAAACCAAAGTTACTCAACTATTTGCCCGCTTTTGTTTACCTGCCCGATTATGCCGGAGTCTGATGCCTCCGTCGTCTGCCTTTTACTCAGCGGCACATTTTTATTGAAATATGTGACCCAGCCGGATTAATAGTCCTGATCCAGATAACCTATTTACTTAACCGATTTTTTTTACTTCATTTCTAAATTGTGTAAAGCTGCCCGGTGATGATGTTCGGCATGATACATCGTAAAATACAACATTTCCCGCATTGTTAATTTCCCCAAGATCGGGTGCGGTAAAAGATATTCGTCCAATTGTTGCGGGCTGAAATTATCAAGCTTTTGGCAAAGCCTTTCAACCGTTTTAAGTAGCTTATTTTTTAATTCCGGGCGTTTATCAAAACTAATTGAGGGCGGTATAAACCTTTTGGAGGCTTTGCTTCCGGCGGCCAGTTTCCCTTGATATGCAGTGACTATTGCATCGTAATCGCGCGAGTTGCGGTCTGTTTTTCCGAACAACAGGTCGGGTATCATTTTGGGTAGCGAAAAAGCCATTTTGATGGGCAAAACGCCACGAATAAGATGGTCGAGTTGTTGACCGGCAGTCCATTTTCCATCAATCGAAAACATAAAATTCTGCTCGCTCAAAGATGAAATAAATTCAAGAAAATTCTGATGATTTTCGAAAAGTTTATTGGCGATTTGGTGATTGTTCATTTACACTCAAATTTATCACAGAACGATGAATTTCGATGAATCCGTAAAATATCTTTACAGTTTAGGCCACGAAGTTTCGGCTATGAAACTCGGTTTGGAAAATCCCCGGAGGCTCCTCGCAGCGCTCGGAAATCCCAACCAAAAATACCTCAAGGTGCAAGTCGCCGGAACCAACGGGAAAGGTTCAACTTGTGCTTTTCTCGATTCGATCTGCCGCTCTGCTAAAATCAAAACCGGACTTTATACCTCTCCCCATCTTATTTCAATCTGCGAACGAATTAAAATTGACGGACGGCAAATCAGTGAGAGAGACTTTGCCAAATACGCGACAAAAGTGGGGGAAATTACCGAATCAGAGAAACTTTACGCGACGTTTTTTGAACAAATGACCGCGATTGCTCTCTTGGCTTTTGCCGAAAAAGGCGTTGAACTGGCGATTTTAGAAACGGGTTTAGGCGGAAGATTAGACGCAACGACTGCGGCACAGGCTGAAATTGCGGCGATCACGCCGATTGATTACGACCATCAACAATATTTAGGCGATACTTTAGCGGAAATTGCCTCAGAAAAAGCCGCCATTATTCGCAATGAGACAAAAGCTGTCATAGGACCCCAAAAAAGGGAAGCCGAGTTGGTGATCAAAGGGCGCTGCCGGGAAGTTGGAGTAACCCCAATTTGGGCAACAAATGTAATCAAATCAATTATTTACAATGAAGGCGGTTGTTCAATCGTTTCAACTAATTTCAAAACTCCAAAGATGAATTACCCAAACATCATTTTAGGGTTAAAGGGAGATCATCAAATCGAGAATGCATCTCTCGCAATCGGAATCGCCGAAACACTTCAAGGGTTTGATTTTAAGATAACTGACCTGGATATTTGTATTGGATTAGAAACCGCATCTCACCAAGGACGTTTAGAGTTTGACCACGGGATTCTGTTCGATGGAGCGCACAACATTGCGGGCGCAAAAGCATTGCGTGCCTATCTGAACAAATATATTTCTCAGCCGATCACTTTGATTTTCGGAGTCATGAAAGACAAACAAATTGCAGAAATTGCCGAGATATTGTTTCCGCTCGCGAATCAGCTGATTTTGACTCAGCCCGAAAATTCGCGTTCGGCAACCGCCGGGGAACTTGCTCAATTTGCCAAACGAGATGTTATTTTGACCGAAAATATTGCCGAGGCCCTGGAATCTGCCAAAACTTTTTCCTCAAACCTAACCTGTGTGACGGGTTCGCTGTATCTGGTGGGCGAAGCTCAGAAAATCTTAAAGTGTGAAACCGATATTTCAGCGAATACCTCAAGAAAATCAAATCAATAAAATGCAATTTCAACAAAAAACGCGCCTCGTGTTATACTCAAAAAGTTATATTCCATAAACTTTTAATAAAATTTCGAGGAGAAACACTTGAGCGTTTTAGTCAATAAAAATACGCGCCTGATAGTGCAGGGCATCACGGGCAAAGAGGGAACTTTTCACACTTTACAGATGATTGATTACGGCACCAAGGTCGTCGGCGGAGTCACGCCGGGTAAAGGAGGAACGAGTCACGAAGGCGTTCCTGTCTTCAACACCGTGGCCGATGCTGTCCGCGAAACAGGCGCCAATGCAAGCGTAATTTATGTTCCCCCGGCTTTTGCGGCTGATGCCATCATGGAGGCTGCCGATGCCGGAATTGCGCTGGTTGTCTGCATTACCGAGGGGATTCCGGTAGCTGATATGGTTAAGACACGGGAATATTTGCGTGATAAAAATACCCGCGTCATCGGTCCGAATTGCCCTGGTATCATTACGCCTGATGAGTGCAAGATCGGAATTATGCCCGGTCACATTCATAAAAAAGGTTCAATCGGAATCGTTTCGCGTTCCGGGACGCTGACCTACGAAGCCGTCGGGCAGACGGGAGCCGTCGGACTCGGGCAATCAACCGCCATCGGGATCGGAGGCGACCCGATCATTGGAACTAATCACACCGATGCTTTGAAATTATTTGCGGATGATGACGAAACCGAAGGAATTATTTTGATCGGCGAAATCGGGGGAACAGCCGAAGAAGAGGCAGCCGCCTGGGCCTTTGAGAGCGGACTCTCCAGCCGCAAACCGATCGTGGCCTTTATCGCCGGACAAACCGCCCCGCCGGGACGCCGTATGGGACACGCCGGAGCCATCATTTCGGGCGGCAAAGGAACGGCCGATGAAAAAATGAAGGCGCTCGCCGAAGCCGGCATTCACGTTGTTAATTCGCCGGCCGATATTGGGGTGACGATGAAATCCGTGTTAGGTAAATAAGATGGGCAGAATTGTCACAGAAGTAACAGTTTCAAATACTATTGACAAAGAAAAGTCTATATTTTTTGACGCTTTGGTAGATACCGGAGCGTCTCATTTGGTTTTGCCTAAAGCGTGGAAATCTCGACTTGGCGAATTAGAATTTATAACAGAATTCGAGTTTGAAGTGGTGAATCAAACTAAAGGAACAGGTGAAATTCTGGGACCGGTGAAAATTCAAGTTGGAAATTTTCGAGCTGTTTTTGATGAAGTTCTTTTTATTGAGATGGAAAAAAATCAAGACGACAAATATGAACCATTACTTGGCTCTACAATTTTAGAAAAAATACCAGTTGCCGTTGATATGCTTGGACATCGGTTGGTTAAAGTTCGATCACTTGACTTAAAATAGCTGCAAATCAATCGATTAAACAAAATTGGTGCATTCTGAAGGTTTAACTCCAAAATGCACCAATTGTTTTTTTACTGAACAGCGTTGAAAACTTGGAAAGGTCTATTTAGGAACAACTTTCAGCGTTTTCAGCGTGTCATCGCAAATATGAATTTCAGTCGAAGCGTTGTTAAAAACTTCAGATGAAATCTGACCGGCGAAGGCTTTGAGCAGACCTTCATATTCCGCATCATTTTGTTTTTCGCGGGTAATCACCATTCGGACTTGAAAGGTCGAGCCTGATTTATCAAGCTGGACAGTTGCTCTGTTCCCGCCAAAAACTTTTTGTTTGACCAAAAAATCTCCGAGTTTCTTGGCATCGCCCTCAGTTACATTGCTAGTGTAAAAGAGCTCGCCACCGTTAAAATCAAGTTTAGTTCCGTTAGCGTTGCTACAGGCTAACCCGATAGCAAGCAAAACCGCGATTGTCAGAAAGCCATTGATAAAATTTTTATTTTTGATAATTTTGTCCTCCGTAACTGTTAATTTGCCTCAAAGTGTAGCTGATAATGGTGGCAAAAGCAAACAAATTTTAAGATGAAGTTTGAGCAAAAAATAATAATTGAGAAAGCAGAAATTGACGAGCAGGGTCACGTCAATAATATCTCATTTGTGCGTTATGTACAGGAGGTTGCGGTTGGGCATTGGTTTCACGTGACTACCCGCGAACAGCAGGAAACATTTGCCTGGGTTATGACCCGCCACGAAATTGATTACAAAAAACAAGCCTTTGAAGGGGAAGAACTGACAGTTATGACCTGGGTCAATACTTGGACGGCCGTTACCTGCGAAAGACTGGTCGAAATCTATCGCGGTCCGGATTTGCTGGTTAAATCGAAAACAATCTGGTGTTTATTTGACCGGCAAAACTCGAAACCGAAAAGAATACCAGCCGAACTGAAAGCCTTGTTTTAACTGAGACATAGTTGGGGTCTTATTTTTTTAGCCGAAAAAGTTTGACAGCGTGATTTTCGGTGAGGCTTTTTGTGTTTTGGCGAAGTGTTTTTTCAAATTCGGGGTAATAGGCAAGCCACCAGAAGCAGGGAAAACCGACTGCTATATATTCGATTCCGGCATTGATCATTCGCAAGAGTTCTTGAGCCGCTGTTTCATCATTTTCGGGAATTCCCCAATAGTTTCCATTCTTTTCCAAAAATGGGACGATTTTGTTATTTGGCGCGAATGAATTCCCAAACCCCTGTTGATCTATCAGCAAAACTTTTTTGCCGGCTGGGATATTGTTCTTAAAATGTTGTCCGGCTTCGATTAAAAGGTGCATCCATTCGTTAGCCCGGGGAAACGGTTGAGTCGGAATTTCAGAGCCTAAAAAATTGCACAGTTCTTTCCAACCTTGTCCGCCACAAATATCAATTTCGAGAAAATCTTGGCGACGGCCTTTAAAGTATTGACGCGCCTGCTCAACCTGAGTGTCATACGCCCACGAAAATCTATCGCGGTTAAAATCCATGACACCGTAGGTCACGGCTCCGATAAATTCCTGAAAACGCTGAATATCGGGAAAGTTTTCCAACCATTCACTCATCAGCCTCCAGTGCTGCTGACAGGAGCGCAGCCAGGATTCTTTTTCGCGGACGGTTAAGATGAATTTACTCTGGGGAAAGGCTTTATCAAGTTGCGGGTAAAACGGCGCCACCGAAATATCAACCGCCCCCTGCCATTTATTCATTAAGCTCAAACGATAATTGCCGCTTCGCAATTCATGATAAGTAAGATCATCGGATGGATAATGAATGGTTTTGATGCCCAGTATATTCAAGGCTTCGCTCAGACTGGAAGTGCCTGTTTTGCTCAATCCTAAACCGAAGACTTTTTGTTCTTTATTCAGCATTATTCGTTAAAAATTCCTTCAATTGTAGTCCAACCTGCTCTTTTGAAAAAGCCTCAACTACCCGTTGTCCGGCTTTTCTACCCATTTTCAAACAAAGTTCATCATCCAGAAAAAATCGCTCGAGATTGTTTGTCAGAGCCTCGACATCCTCCCACCCAACGACAATTCCGCCAGATTCTTCTCCGGCTTCTAAAATATCCGAAATACCCGAAACATCGGTTGCCAAAAGCGGAAGACCAATGCTCATCGCTTCAATCGGAGCCACCGGAAAACCTTCGTGGCGCGAGGCGAAAACATAAACGTCGCCCAGCGATAAAAATTCAGCTATCTGTTGGCGGTCGTTGCTAAATTCGGCAAACCATTTAATCGTTGGAATTTGAGCAGAATCAAGCAGTTGCCGAAACTCTTCCGCTTCATTTCCGTAACCGAAAAACAAAAGCCGGGATTCAAACGGCAATGATCTTTCGTTAAGTTTTTGCCACATTTTGACCAGTAAATCCAGCCCTTTGCGTTTGAGGTCAATTCGTCCATGCCAGACCGCGACTTTGGTATTTTTGTTTATCCCGTATTTCTTTCGTGCAGTGACTTTATCAATTTTTTGAGAAACTCCAAATGAAACCGGATTAAAAATGTGGGCCGCCTTGCTTTCGCCCAAACCATAATCCTTTTTGACGCGTAACAATTCGGTTTTGCTTCCGCAAATTAAACCGTCAGAATGCTTGATGGCAAATTTACGGATAACCTGTTTTAGCCGGTTGGGACTTCTGATACCGCCTTGGAAAGTGGCGAAAACTGTTCTTTTGGTCAGTTTAGCCAACAAAACTAATTCATCAAATCGTCCGCTTTCGTATTCCTGACAAATAATTTTAGTAATCTTTTGGCGCGAAAACTCCCGGTGAAGCTTGAGGAGCGGAGTGGATAAATATTCGGCAGATGCCAGTGAAAATGAATAAAAAGGGCGATTAACAAAATTTAATTTTTCAACCGCATGTTCGACATAATCTGCGTATGGATTGAGCATTTTTTTCCGCATCCGGCGGTAAATATTTGGCGACGGCAAAACGCAAATCTCTGAATTAGTCGGAAAATGATAATGGATTCCGCAATAACTTTCGCGGGCGGAAAAGCAAAAAAACATCGGACTAAATCCTGCCGTCTGCAATGCTTCGATATAGCCGAAAAGCCATCCTCCAGTCATCTCGGTTTTGAATTGGTCAAAGGAAATGTTGATATTGTCGAGATAATCTTCGATTAAATGAGACCAGTCAACAATGGCAATTTTTTCACCTAATTCTATCAATATTTCACGACCATTCAACATTTTTTTTGATGATTCCAGCCGGAACTCCGCCGACTAAACAGCGTTCGGGAACGTCTTTGGTGACAACCGCTCCGGCGGCGATAATTGCCCCGTCACCGATAGTTACCCCTTTCAAAATGGTCGCATTCATTCCGATCCAAACATGATTGCCAATTTTTATCGGCGCTGTTTTTTGAAAATTCGGATTGCTGATAATCAGATGGTTATCGCTGTCCCTGATCGTCACATTTTCGGCAATGGCCACATCCTCGCCAATTTCAATTTGTTGATAACAAGCAAGATTGACACTGCTGTTAATGTAACCGCTACCTAAAATCAGAGTCGCATTCTGATTGATAAAAATCTGGGCATTATCGAATATTTTGAAGTTGTCTTTAACAATTAACCGAGAGTTGTTTGACATTCCCAATCGGGTTGGTCTCAAAGACTTTTTTGTCCAAGCACAATTTACTTCCAACTGGGAGTTTTCGGCAATTTCGATTTTCGCAGTCGGCGCGATTTCGATAAAAGTTTTGCGATAAGGCGCAATTCTACCCGAAGTAATTTTCCGTAACTTGAGAGCGGCCAGCCAGTCTAACTTGTGGTAGAACAACATTTTATCAATGAATTTAATCATAAAGATTTGTCCAATAAATCCCGCAAAATCATTCTGTAATCAAAATATTCTTCGGCGATCCGTCGAGCGGCTCGGCAATGAAAATCGTAAGCTTTGTTAATTTGCTCAATTCCTTCGAGGGCCTCGGCTGGGTTTGTAAATGATAACAGTCCTTTTCCGGTTTCGATAAATTTGGAAAAGCCCGTCTCTTGGGTCAAAACCGGACGACCACTGGCAAGATAAACCGCGCTTCTTTCGCTAAACCAACCGCTTTGGCTTTTAACATAACCGTCTTTTGCCACACTAAATTCGGCTTTTGAGTTTCGGATAAAGTCTTGATAGGTCCAAATAGTTTTTGTCGGAATCAGCGGATTTGTAACTTTCCAGCCTTTCTTCGCTAATAAATCTCGCGGTGCAGAAACACTTCCGACCCCCAATTCAAAGGTCTCATCGGTTTGACTTGGAAAATCTAATAACGCTTCAAAAGACTTCGATTTCATCCCGAATTCGCGCCCGTTGAAGTTCACAGTTTTGTAACTGTCCCATTGCATTATTGTTGTCCAATGTCTATTTTTATTACCTTTGGTAGCTTTCCAAACATCTAAAACAACAGGTTGCCGAGTCGGTTTCCAATCAAATCCATCACTCGGAATTTCGCAATTATCCGCGCCAAAATTTTCACCGAAAGTAAAGAAAAGATTGTGTTGTTCCGCTAAATTTCGCGCGTTTTCATCGCTCAAATGGCGGATTTGCACAAACGCCGGATCAGTGTCAATAAAAACTCTTTTCGGCACTTGAACAGACCATTCACGCAAAGGATTCACTCCCGAAAGATTCAGTAAAATATCGGCTGATTGGAAGAATTCAGCCGCTTTTTGATACCCAAACCATTGGTTTGTATGAAAGTCGAAATATGCCCAAAGCTCCGATAAACCAAGGCTTTTGAAACTTTCGTCAATAAACCGCAACCCATAGCTCGCATCCGTTCCCATTTCATTAGTTTCGGGATTGTAGCAAGCCGGATAATCCTCGCTGTCTTCGATAAAAAGAACCTCAAACCCGAGTTTTTTGAAGCCCAAAACATATTGCAGATGATGCCACGCCAATCCGCCAAGCGGACCGCGCACAATGTAGCCCAACACGGCGATTTTTAATTTAGAACTTTTCAGTTTAGGCATCAAATTCGGGGAACATCTCAAATAAAATACGGTCTTTACAGCGAATTTCGGCTTTTAATTGAGGGGTAAAATATTCCTCACGTGTACGGTCTTTTTCACTTCCTCTGCCGAGCGGCAAAACTTTTTTCATCTCTAAAATAAAATCAATGTCTGCCTTTCGATAATCGTTTTCGAGTAAAAAATCGTGGAGATTTTGATTGAGAGTTTTTGTATTCATAAAATACAATCCGTTGAACAAATCTCGCTCATAATCGCCCGAAAAAACATAATTTTCATCCAGCATTCGGGGAAATGCTTCAGGCGGATTTTTGAAATAATAATCCACAAAAGAACGGGTTCGCCAGCCAAACCGACTCCAAATATCCGGTGGACATTTAAAATGAACATCAAAGGCCTGGTCGGTCAAATTAATAAATTCGGCAAAATTCAAATCCGGAAAATGTGAATATTTTTCGGCAAAACCAGGCACCTCTTTGAAATATTTGAGCAGAGATTTATTTTTCCACCAGCCGAATTCGTATTGCGAAACATACCAATCGAAAGGGTTTCTGATGGTAGTTAAAATTTTGCGGTCTTGAAATTCTTTTGGAATGGAACGGCAACCGGCGTGTTTAATATTCAACATGGTCAAATTACCGTATTTCGATTTTGCGGTGATTTGTTTGAAAATAATAACTTGGAGATGTTTAAGAACATTCCATTTTGCTCCGTAAATCTGAAACATGGCTTTTGTGACAAACGAACCGCCCTGCTTCGGGTCGTGGATGAAAACAAATTTATCGGTAACCAGCATTATTTTTCGGTAGTATTTAACGCTCTTTGTTTTTCAAGCATTTCAAAAAATGTTTTGCCTTGTGCGGCAATCATTTCATCCATCAATTGATTGGCAAATGAGT
>JANOEF010000804.1:0-5008 GCA_031413075.1 Acidobacteriota bacterium
CTAAAAATTTAGCTAAAATTCTCGGGTAGCTGGTGGCAATTCTGGTATTCATCAGACTTGGTAAACTTTCATATTTGAAATTTTTTGGTGCCGCCAAAGACAATCTGCATTTCCCAAACCCAAGTTTTTCAACAATTTGAACTTGTTTATCAGATTCAAAAACCACATTTTCGCCCACAATTCCTACATCTGCTACACCATCCGCTACATATTCGGGAATGTCATCATCGCGCAGAAAGTAGATTAAGAGTGGAAAGTTTTGCGACTCAGTTTTCAACTTTGCCACTCCATTTCCAAAACTAATGCCACAGTTTTTTAATAATTTAATTGAGTCATCACTCAACCTTCCTGATTTTTGGAGGGCAATTTTTAATTTTTTTTCACTCATAAAAACAAAAAAAGCCTGAAATTGTTATATTTCACGCTACTTAAACTTTCTGTTGTTTGTTAATTTCAAAACAAAATCAGTCGGCGTTATGTTTGCACCGATGATGATTAAAATCTGAACTTTTAAAAAAATATTTCAACATTTGATAATAGTTATTAGAAACATATTATAAAAACTTTTGCAAGTAATTTTCTTAACAAAAATTGTGTTTTTAATTTAAATTTTCATTGCCAAAAATTTAAATTCAATTAGAAATTCCCTAATTGACATATCATATTTAGAAAGTTACCATTTTCCCATTAATTTTTTGGTAACATCTTTGGTTTATTGACAAAAAAAGGTTATAATTTTGTAGTTTTTCCTTCTCTACTTCTATGGGTTTTTCAACTATTGCAATCCACGCTGGAAATGAGCCTGACACTGCCACAGGCGCTGTCAGTGTGCCGATATATCAAACCTCAACTTATGCTCAGGAAAGTTTAGGTAAACACAAAGGTTTCGAATATGCGCGAACCCAAAACCCAACCCGCTCTGCACTGGAAACAAATATTGCCGCTCTCGAAGGAGCAAAATTTGGTTATGCTTTTGCGTCCGGAATGGCGGCTACTGACACAGTTTTGAAACTGGTCAAAGCTGGCGACCACGTTATTTTGGGCGATAATACTTATGGCGGAACATTCAGGTTGTTTTCACGAGTTTTGTCAAATTATGGGATTGAATTTGATTTAGTTGATACAACTGAGATGACCAAAGTTGAAACGGCTTTTAAGGCAAATACTAAAATGGTCTTTGTCGAAACTCCAACCAATCCGGTGATGTCAGTGACAGATTTACAGGCAGTTTCGGATGTTGCCCATGCCAATGGAGCTAAAGTTGTTTGTGACAATACATTTATGTCGCCTTATCTGCAACGTCCGTTAGAGTTTGGCTGTGATATTGTGGTTCATTCAACCACCAAATATTTAAATGGACATTCTGATTCAGTAGGTGGTTTTGTCGCACTTAACGATGAAGAAGACGCCAACTGGATTCAGTTTATCCAAAATGCAGTTGGAGCTATCCTGTCGCCGTTTGATTCTTTTTTAGTACTGCGAGGCACTAAAACCTTAGCTATCAGGATGGAAGCTCATGATAAAAATGGTCGGCAGGTTGCAAATTTTCTGGCCGAACACCCACAAGTCAGAAAAGTTTATTATCCGGGTTTGGTATCTCATCCACAACACGAATTAGCTAAACGGCAGCAAAAAGGCTTCGGTGGAATGGTGGCATTTGAAACCGGTTCGTTGGAAAATGCCAAAAAAGTTTTAGAAAAAGTTAAATTATGTATCTTAGGAGAAAGTTTAGGCGGGGTTGAAAGTTTAATTTCACACCCGGCTTCGATGACACACGCTTCCGTCCCCGTCGAGAAGCGCGAGAGTTTAGGGATTACCGACGGATTAGTTAGAATTTCTGTCGGAATTGAAGATGTCGAGGACATCATCGCAGATTTAGACCAAGCACTAAGCTAGTTTGTTGAGTTGAGGAGCAGAAAAAGGTCACAAAGTGTTGATATTTAACTCTTAATACTTTTTCTACCCAGTCAACTCTCTAAACTCATTATATTATGTTGAATATCGAAATTCACGCTACATCAAATGTGGGGCGCGTCAGAAAAGGAAATGAGGATAATTTTCTCGTTCTCCATCTTTCGAGCCTGGAAACCTTAACCAATCCTGAAGAGCCCGATGAACTTGCCGTTTATACCCAAAGGCTGGAAGTTGATGAATTGGGCGTGGTACTAGCTGTTTCCGATGGGATGGGCGGGGCATTAGCCGGCGAGGTAGCGAGCCAGATGGCTGTTGAAACCGTTAGTCAGAGGCTTTTAAAAACTGATCCCGATGCCACCATAACGCCTCAAATGGATAGTGACTCTTTGATTGAAAGACTTTATGACGCAACTATTTATGCTAATCATATTATTCATCATCAAGGTCGCACCGTCCCCGAATACAATCAGATGGGTGCAACTTTTACCGGGGTCGCTATTACCCGAGATGCAGTTGACATGGTTCAAGTTGGAGACAGTCGGGCGTATTTGATTCGCAGCGTTAAAATTTTTCAAATAACTAAAGATCAATCATTGGTC
Source organism: Acidobacteriota bacterium (assembly GCA_031413075.1). Lineage (GTDB taxonomy): Bacteria > Acidobacteriota > Blastocatellia > Pyrinomonadales > Pyrinomonadaceae > JAIBCC01. The sequence goes on from JANOEF010000804.1 coordinate 2,514, forward strand.
CAACAATTAATTGATTCAGGACAAATAAATGCCGAAGACGCTGAAACTCATCCTTTGAAAAATGTTATTTTACAAGCACTAGGAGCACAAAACGAGGTCTATCCGGTGCCGGCCCGGCTCATTCCCCAACGTGATGATGTTTTATTAATTTGCAGTGACGGCCTATCTAATAAAGTGTCGGCTGAAGACTTATTAAGAATAATTGTTGATAATTCAAGTGAGCTTGATAATGCCTGCCGGGTGTTGGTCAAAGAAGCTAATGAAAGAGGCGGCGAAGACAATATTACATTGATTTTATGTAAGCTTTCAGGAAGCAGTCTGAATGAGCCAACCGAAGATACTGTTAGAATTCATCCCCTGAACTTTAATGATATTCATGACACGGCCGATCAAGACACCGCTGAAATTATCTAAGAAATGTAAGAATTAATAAAAAGGTAGATTTTGGTATGTCCAAAATCTACCTTTTTATTACACTTTGGATTAACTATTTTCTCGCCATTCAGGCAATTCCCTCACTCTTTTGACATAAATTGATGAGCCTTTCACTTCTACTACTTCAACTTTTTCTCCTTCCAGGAGCGGTTCTTCACCGTTTTCCGGAAACGCTGTCCAGGTTGATCCAAATACTTTTACTTCAGCCCCGTTCAAGACCCCTTTACTTGATCCTGAAACAGTCCCGATTTTACCCGGCAGAGAATCGGCCCCTGTTTTAATCGAATCTTCTTCGCCATTCAAATAGTTGTTATGAAAAATTTTGCGTGATAGTAAAGTTAAACCAATTGAAACAGTAGCAAAGACAAGGAATTGAACACCCAGCCCAAAACCCAGAAATGCCAGAAAAGCTGCCATTAAGCCTCCGATTCCAAACCAAAAAAGGACAAATCCGAAGGTAAAGATCTCAGCTACTATCAGAGAAACACCCAAAACAATCCACAAAATCCATGCGTATTGCTCCATTTTATTTTTTTTCTCCAAAATTATTCATTTTTTCAGCTAGTTTCAATTCTACAACAAATTATGATTTTGTCATTCTTTTTTCCGCATTTGAAAACTCTTAAATAGTTTGTTATCTTGTAAATCGTGCTTGGGTGGCGGAATAGGTAGACGCACAGGACTTAAAATCCTGTATTCTTCGGAGTGTGCGGGTTCGATTCCCGCCCCAAGCACCATTTAGAATCAACAAGTTAAGGGCATCGCGTAAGATGCCCTTTTCTTTTATTTTGCCCGTTAGTGTGCCGTTAGTGTGCCAAGCCTTTAAGATGTTCCGTTTCGACTGTAAAGCATCCTTTCAAGATGCGTAGTAGCTTCGATTTGCATACTTGGTAAAACGTGAGAATAAATGTCCAAAGTTAACGCAATTGATGAATCCCCGAGTCTTTCGCTCACAATTTTTGCGTGAATTCCGGCTTTTAGTAACAATGTTGCGTGAGTGTGGCACAGATCGTATAGCCTCAAAGTTGTGCGATGTTCTGCATTACGTAATACTCTCTTGAAAACACGTGTGATATTTGAATGAGTTGGAGGCGTTCCGACTTCGGACGGAAAGACTAGATCGTAATTTTGCCAAGCGGGGCCAAGTTTCAAACGCTCTTCATTCTGATTTCTGCGTTGCTGTCGAAGTTCACCGGGTCTCAACCCGGTTGCCAAAGCAAGCGAAAACATTGTTGCTCGACGTTCACCTTGCAAGGCATTCGTAAATAATTCGCATTCATCTTCGGTCAAAACGTCCATTTCCGTTTTGATTGTTTTGGAAGTAGAACCAGTTTAGCCACATTGCGCGGTAAAATGTCCAATTCAACCGCTTTTTTAAGCGCCGATGATAAAACTGCGTTAACATAGCGAACTCGCCTTGCAGATAGTTTTTTCTCTGTTTACAATTCACCGTAAAGTTTTTGAATGTGAATTGCTTTCAAATCAGACAATTTGATTTTGCCCAATGAATCGCGGACGTGAAGTCGCATTATGTCTTTGTAATCACCAAATGTTCGCGGAGGTAATCTTGGTTTAGCAATTGATTCAAGCCAAACGTCTAAATATTCGTCTAAAGTCTGTTTTGAATTGATGTTTAGCGTTCTATTATCCAATTCACCTAATTTTTTAGTCAATTGCTTTTCTGCATTAATTCTATTTCCTTTGAAGTTTTCAGAAAATGAAACCCTTTTTCCATTTAAGCCACGTTGCTGAACACGAATAAGCCAAATGCTTTTCGATTTCTCAATAAGTTGTCCTCTCATAATCTCCTTTGAAATAGGAAACGCTTTTGATAAACTTGGCGTGTCCGTTGGTTTAGTGGATATTCCTTTCGGATCCAAAGAAGGTTTAGGATTTTCTTTAATCAAAAAAATGTTGAAAAATCGAGAGCCTATAAATTGGTTGGCTTAAACCTAGATGACGCTACTCCAGTTGGAATTTCCGGTGTTTCGTCGGGTGATAACTGGATAAAGATTAGATAAATATATATTTTTACTCAATATTCTGATCCATACATGGGA
>JANOEF010000805.1:0-12548 GCA_031413075.1 Acidobacteriota bacterium
GATTTGCCCGCGAATGAACGCGAAAAAACGCGAATAAAACCCAATTTTTCAATGAATTGAATCTGTGTTCAACAAATCTTAAAAAACATTCGCGCCGATTCGCGTGATTCGCGGGCAATTTCTTATTTCCAATAATCTCTATTGTCCATTGGTGCTTATTTTGGTTCGCCTTGCAGGATAAATCCAGCCCAATAATACGGGTTACTCCAACGTTTATCTTTCGACATTGAAAGTTGTGCCTGGCGCAGAGCAGAAGCGGGCGAAAGTCTTTTGTTGGTTAACATTTCCCGGTAGAATCTCGACATCAGTTCAGCCGTTGCCTCGTCATTGACATCCCACAAACTGACGGCGACTCGTTTCGCGCCCGCATACATAAATCCGCGAGTCAGTCCGATCAACCCTTCGCCGCGAATTTCTTTGCCTAACCCAGTCCGACAGCCGCTTAAAACAACTAATTCAGCCGGAAAATTAAGATTATAAATGTCCCCGGTTCGCAAAAATCCATTTTGGGCTTTTCCATTTTCGTCAATTAGCGAGAGAACGATTCCGCTGAGTTCGGGATTCCGGCTATTGAGAAAACTATGAGTGGCAAAATGAACAATTCGGTAGTTGGTCAGGTCGGGATTAGTGGCATTTGTGCGGTTGGCCGAAAAATCAAGTGAGAGTTTTTTGTCGCTGCCCGGAGTCAGGGTCGAGATCGCTTCGGCTTCCCGACGGGTAAATGGCAAGCGGGAAAAATCAAAACCGGTCTCGCTCTCGGCAAAATCGTTAACCACCCGATCGAGCCCGGCCTCATCAATTCCACGAGTCTTGTTGGCGACGGTCAGCTGAGTTGGGGCAGAACGTTTTTGTCCGGCTTCGAGAGTTTTGTATCTTTCATCAGAAATAGTAAAAACAGGATCAGCGATGACGGCTACGGTTTTCGGGGCAGGTTTGCGCCCGGTCAGTTCCTTTCGCATCACGGCCAGAGTAGAAGCCGACGGAAGTGAAACGATTTCGTGATTAACTACCAGCGGTAGCTTATTGTTGGCCGGCAAAGCCGCAAAGGGAATGTATTGCAAAATGCCGTCAGCCACGATGAGTAAACGCTTTTTTGTCAACATTTTTTGGGCGGGAGCCAGAACAATTTGGCTCAGATTCTGCGAGAGAGTTAAAATTTCCGCATCGGCTTTCTCAACCCGCTTTTGTTTTTCATCGGCAGTTTCAAATTTGATTTTCCTATTTCGAGAGGTTAAAGCGTCGAAATAAGCGCGCGCCTTGGCTTCTATTTCAGAGCGTTTGGGCAACTCAAAAGTTTGCAGCGTGTTTTGCGTGACGACAAAAAGGATACTCTTTTCTTTTCCGAGCGAGTATTCCAAAAGAGTCGTGTCCGCGTCCAAAACTTGTTGCTGGATTTCAGGCAAAGAAAGCGGCACGGGAGCAACAAGTTGAGCGTAGCGTTCATTTCCCACGAGGAGTTTGGCTTCAATTTCCCGATATTCATGACGAAGATCTTCTAATTCCGTTTCCGCTGCCTTTTTTTGTTCCTCGGTAAATTTGGCCGAAAGTAACCGAGTCAGACGGCTTGAACGGTCGTTGATAAGTTCGCCGAGAGTTTTTTCGCGTTCAAGCAATTCAGACTTTGCATTCTTCCGAATATCTATTTTGGCTTGAGAAATTAGTTCCAAAAGACTGCGCGCGCGTGTCCTTTCGCTAATTTGAAAGGCTTCGATTGCCGCGTTTTTATCGCCGTTATGATGTTTTTTCATCAATAATTCGAGATACGATTCAAAAACGGTTTGGGCGGTTGAAAAATAGGTTACGCGTTGCTCGGGTTGGATAAATTGTTTGCGAGCAGATTCGAAAAATTCAAGAATAGGCTTCATTTTCTCCTGCGCTTCATCCAATTTTCCTTCTTCCATATCAATCTGCGCCAACATATAATCCGCCCGATTTTTTTGCAGTCTCGATTCCATCAAAATAAAAGATTCGCGGGCTTTTAAGAAATAGTCTCTCGCCTTTGGATATTCTTTTCGCGCGGCATAAACTAAACCGCTTTGATACTGGAGTGTCGCTTCTAAGTTGCGTAAATTCAGGCCTTTATTGATTTCAAAACCTTGCTTGAGCAAATCCAGAGCCTTTTGATTTTCCTTTAATTTGTAATACGAATAGGAAAGCCGGTTGAGCGTTCCGACTTCGCCGAATTTATTGCCGGTTTCTTTATCAATAACTAAAGCCAGATTGTAAAAATCAACCGCTTTCGTTTCATCGTCCAAGCCAGAATACGTTGAACCAATTGAGTTTAAGGTCATTGCTTCCTGTCGGCGGTCTTTGATTTCTCTTGCAATAATCAAAGATTTTTCCAGATATTCGAGACATTTCGAATGGTCTCCAAGATTTAAGTGAGTCACGCCAATATTTCTCAAAACCGCCGATTCTAGTAATCGTTGATTAAGTTGCCGGGCAGGCTCTAAAACCTGGTTGTAATATTCCAAAGCCTTGACATACTCCTGGAGATTTCCGTAAGCCGCACCGATGTTGTTAAGGGTCGAAATGATGAGGTTTTTGTTGTCCGCTTCCCGATACATTGCCAAAACTTCGGTCCAGTGTTCGATGGCTTTGCGGTTTTCGCCTTGGGTGTAAAACCCAACTCCGAGACCATCTATCGAGCGGGCAATAAACACTTTGTCGTTCATTTGCCTGGCAATTTCGAGAGCTTGAAAATTATATTCCTGCGACTTTTTCTTGTCTCCCACATTGTTGGCAATTCTGGAAAGACGGTCAACTACATAATGCTCACGGCGCTTATCTTTCAGTTGTTGAAACAATGGAAGCGATTGCTGAAATTTTTCCTCAGACAGTTTATAGCTTTCAGCGGTTCTCTTATTAGCGAGAACATCCGCATCAGCAAATAAGTTCTCCGCCTCCATTCGTAATTTATCTTCACCAGTGGCGGGTCGCAAAATTTCAACTTCAATTTTGTAACTGCCGGGTTTTGATTTTGCGTCCAAGATTTTTATTTCGAGAAAATACTCAGTATCGGTAGTCGGCATTTGGCGAACTGTTTCGGCAAGCTGAATTCCAAACGGGTTATCTACTTCTTGAATCTTTTTACGAGACGAATCCAAAACCGTCACAATTACGTCAACCTTTTGGCTGATCGTCACGACCAGATAATTTTTGGCGGGAACATTGACCTGATAAGTATGCGTTTCCGGGCTCGAAATTTCACGTTCAAGCGGTTGCTTTAATTCAAGCTTGATTGGTTCGGATTGGGCGTAGAAATTTAATCCAAACAAAATGATTGCTAAACACACTCTCGAAAAACTCTCTGCTATTTTTTTCATTTCAAACCTCGCGCGTAGGATCAAAGTCCGCTAAACATTGTCTCTGCCGAAAAGAATTCATCTATTTTGTAACTCTTAAACGCTGCTTTGTAAAGAAAAATCCAGCGTGGCATTTTCGGAATTCATAAAGTGACACGCAATCAATTTTCAAAGAGTGGGAAACTAATGATGTCAGCGAGATTGAATCTTCTTACCAAAGAAATTTGATTAAGCAAAATAAAAAAACAAATCAGTTGAAAATAAGGAGATAAGAGAATGAAAAAATTATTAGTTTCGTCAATTTTAGGTTTGGCTCTCGTAGCCGCTTTGGGTTTTGGTTTTATTCCGTCAATGGAACAATCCGCTTCGTGCGCCGATTGCGCAGCAGACAATTTACCCGCTGCGAAAAAAGCCTTTTTGGCTTTTGACGAACAATGCAAAAAACAACTTGCCGATAGCAAAGACCAAACCAAAGGATGTTTTGTATCCAATGTTTTTAACAAAATTCTGCCGGTTTTGAAAGGTCTGGCGAAAGACAATCGTTTTGGACCGGGCGACCGCATTTTGTTTATCGGCGAATCGCAAAACGGTAATTTAGTGGCCGGAGCCAACCGAACTTTTCTGGCCGGTGCGCCTTCCGCCAAAGCTACTTTGAAAGTTGAAGTCACCAAAACGAACGGAGAAAACGGAGCCTTTATCCGGGTTTGTGCGGTTGATTCGGCCGGAAATATCAAAAGCGTTGGAACTGCCAAATTTGATGAAAAAGAAGCAGACGGAACAAAAGCTATTAACCTGACCGGCATCGAAGGAAAAATTATCCAAATCGAAGTTGCCAGTTTTGGCGGAGCCTTAAAGAATTTCAAATACAGCTTGAAAACAAGTCAATAATTATTTAACCGGTGGCACGGGGCGCGAGGTAACAGTCGTCTTTTGCCAAAACTAAACAAAGGGCGTAGAAGATCTGCGCTCTTTTATTTTTCCAAAAGACGGGCTGATAAAAAAAAATAAGCATTCGATTGTCTTCAATCAAAAATTGCAAATTCATCAGCGTGGCATTTTCGGAATTCTCAAAGTGACACGCATTCAATTTATAAGCGGTGGGAAACTATATTCAGTTCCAAGGAGATTAGGCAATGCAAACGACCAAAAAAATATTAACCCTAGTTCTTCTGTTGGCTTGCGCCGCTACCCAAAGTTTGGCTCATAGTTCGGTTTGCTGTCTAACCCCCGTCGAAGTGATTGAACTTAAAAACGTAGGGATTTCTGATTCGGATGAAACGAAATCTGTGATCGAAGTCAAATGGCAAATCAATCCAACGCTTCATCCGAATCACTCTGATTTTTATATTTCGTTGGAAGTTATTTATGCCGATAGCACGGTTTTGATAGTTGATGAAAAGTCCGAAAGTGAGACCCGTTCAGTCCGTATCGAAGTGCCAACCGTTCATCTGCAGCGCGGGAAAACACCCGCCTATATCAAACAAATGAAAGCCTTTGTGATGACTGAGGTTTTAGAAAAGAGGGGGATTGAAAAATGAAAAGGTTTATTTTTGCATCAATTTTGTTGGCAATTTTCACGATTGCGGTGAGCTTGTTTCCGTTAAACGAAACCTGTGCGGACGGTGCCTGCGGACGCGAGGCGTTGAATGTAGTTGAAAGTCTTTTGAAAAACTGGACTGCCGAATGCGGCAAAGTTGCGGATGGCAAAACCGGCAGCGAAGCCTCAAAAATCTGCCTCGCAACCGCCAAATATCAACAGCTTGCCCCAAAACTGAAACAGCTGGCCAATAACGGACCTTTCACACTCGGACCAAGAGATCTGGCTATCGGCACGGGACAAAACGGGACTATCGTCAATCCAGCTTTCCGCACTTTTCTGACTCCGGCTCTGCTCGACAGAGATAGTCTGACCGTCAAGGTTGAAAAGAAAGGCGGGAAAGGCGGTGCAAACATTCGCATTTGCAAGATTGATGAGAACAAAAAATATAAGCATTTGAAAACGATTACTTTTGAAGACGGCGGTTCAGCCGCGACCAAAAGTGAAACGGTGTCGGGCGTCAAAGGTCATCTCGTCCAAGTTTTTATTGACGGCAGCGGCGGAGTTTCCAAAGCCTTCGATTATACGCTGACTACATCAGCCAACTAACTTTATAGCGAGGTTTTTATGACAGATAATCCGTGGATTCCATTATTTTTAACCACCGAAAACTTTATTCAACCGGAACATTTACCCGAACCAGGAACGGAGCATTTTCTGCTTAAAGCAAATCAAGCGATTGATTCCGCAAAAAATGAAATCGCCTACGGCGACACCATCACGGATTTACTTTTAGCCGGTGAAAACGGGATTAAAGAATGTCACGGGTCTCTGGCCACCATCAGCGTTTGGCATTTTGAATGCGGTGTTGAACTTTTCAATAAAGCCCTCCGAAATTTTGAAAAAGCCAAAAAACACGGATTGCCAAAAGATGTCCAAAAACGAGTTGAAGCCCAAATTAAAGAGTGTAAAAAACAACTCGCAGTCGTCACCAAACAAAAATATCTGGCTGACGATTTACTAAGTTCAATCGGGAACTGACAACCGAAAGGGGGAGATAAAACAATGAAAAATTTAACGTTTACAGGCATTTTAACCATCGGGTTCGTTTTTGTAATCAGTCTGTTTTCAACGCGTGAGGTTGTAGCTCAAAGGTATCTTTCAGAGATTAAGAGTTCAACTGAAATTAAAGGAATCACGGACTTTGCCGAAAGTTTAGCCGAGTTTTATCTGATCGGCGATTCCATTGCCAAAATAAATACCGGCAAAGGAACTGCTGAGCCGGACAAGAATCTACTTGATAAATTCGCCGCAGCCGCCAAAAAAGTGAAAGACGGAGCAAGATTATTTACCAAGAACGCGGATAGTTTAGCCCGCAGACTTCCCTCTTCATTTAGTAAGGGCGACCCCGCGCAAGAGGGATTAAAAGAAGAAATCAAACAGTTATTGGGGAGCCGGAACGCCGAAGGTTTTTTTAATAAGCATGGCGGAAATTATGTATTGGCCATTGCGGGCAGAGATATTACGGTAGGACGGATTAATAGCGATATTGATAGCATCACTGCGGCTCCACTCAAACTAGGTTTTAACAAACTAAAGTTTCCCTGTGCTGTTTTGGCATCAGCGGTATTAGCAACCGAACTCCGTAAAACGACTAAAACCGCCGCTACCGTTGATTCATTTTTCAAATCTATTTGCAGTTCGAGTAGTTCAGTAACTCAGTAAATTTTAAGAAAAGATTGTCATCAAGATTAATAATCGAGGAAAAACACCATGAAAAACCAAAATTCATTACAACATTTCGTATTCAGCCGACTAACAATCTTTGTTCTGTCACTTGCTTTGTTTGCCTCAGCCGCCGCCCAAGGCATTGATTTGAAAGAGTTAAAAGCCCAAAAAGAAACTGACGCAATCAAAAAATATACCGATCTGGTGACAAATTTTTACACGCACCTTTATCAGGCAATCGGTGAAAGGAGTCAATCGATTTCCAAAGGAAAAGTGGCCGGCGCAGGATTAACAGATAAAGCGACCAAAGTGCGGAGTGAGCTAACTAACGCGGTGGACAGTATTCAAAACCTGATTGCCAAACTTAAAGCCGGAAATCATTTTGACGAACAGTTTGATAAAGATGTGGCCACGCTACTCGGCAGCAACAAGGTAAAGGCCCGACTCACCAAGAATGGCGGTGCCCGCAAGCTCCTGGGAAGCGTCTTAAATTCAAGTGCCATGAATAATCTCAAGAAAAATGTTGGCGAATCGGCCGGACTGGTCGAATTTACCAAAGACGAAGATGTCTGCAAGTTTATTGCCGTCGGCATCGTGGTCGAAATCTTGTCAGCTAAAAAATCAACTACCGCCAACGACAAGATATACGAAGCTAACGGGTGCCACAAATAACGAATTTCAAAAGGAGAAAACAACTATGAAAACCAAGATTTTATTAACCTTTGCGCTAATTTTAATTTCGTCTTCAACCGCATTTTCGATAGTTCGGACAAAATCGAATATTCCGGTTAGATCCAATGTTTCAGTTGAATCGGTGATGTCAATGATAGAAAAATGTCGAACAAATAGCCGGGCCGATAACTGTAAGTCCGTGGCTCAAATCTTTGGCGACGTTTATGAAAAATGGGGCGCCGTTATTATTGCTACCGGTTGCGTCGCGGCGGTTAATGTCGGAACGGGCGGAGTAGCCTTGCCCGCAACTCTCAATTGCATCAAAAACGCCAAAAAATATGCCGAAGCAGTCGAAGCAATGGTCAAATTCTTTAATCAGAATGCCGGAAACAGTCGCTGGAAAATCGGTCCCCGCCAAATCGAATGGGGCAAAGTGCAAACCGGCACCGTCGTCAGCACCGCCAGTCGCGTTTTCGTGAGTGCCGCTCCCGTAGATAAAGACAGCGTGACGATCAAGGTCAAAAAAATTGAGGGCGAAGCCCAAACCGACATCATCATTTGTAAGGTGGATGAAAAAGGAAATTTTATCAAACTGGCACAGGTCGAATTTGCCAAAGGGGATAACAACGAAGGCCAGGTCATTACCAAAACCGTGACCGGAGTCAAAGGTTTTCTCGTCCAAGTGAGGATTGACGCCGATAGTGTAGTTAAGAAGTTTGAATATCAACTGACGGTCAGTAAATAAGGGCTGCCGGATGAAGGATGAATTTCAACCTAAATTGAAGGTGAAGCTATGAAACACAAACCAATAAAATTTTTAGTAACGATGCTTTTGATAGTTGCCACCTTTGGGCAAGGTTTCATCTTTGCCCAAACCGATGAACAGGCTTTAGTCGCTACGGCAAATTTCAAAGCAGACGCAGCAGTCGCGCCCGACGCGGCCATCGAAATCATTTTGAATCGTGCCCTCAAAGCAAGCGAAAAAATAGCGATTACCGTTGGCGAAACCGATTTGACCGGGCTTTTTAATCAAACCGAAACCCGTTTTGTTTATGATGCCAAACTGATGTCTTTGCCGATTGGTGAATCGAAAGTGACAGTTTATTCAGTGACGGGAAATAGTTGGAAAGAACTTGCCAGATTCAGTTTGCAAGTTAAGGAAGCCCAGAAAACTGAGGAAGCTAAACCAACTGAAAGTCCTAAAACTGAGGAGACGCCAAAGGTTGAACCGAAAACGGAGGACGCCAAAACAGATGGTGAAAAATCGGCCGACCCGAAAGCCGATCCGGAAGCCAGTCCAACGCCTGAAGCGAGTCCGACGCCGACCCCTCAAGTCCCTTTCGGTTTGGAAACCTTCAATTTTCTCCCCGCCTTTACGGTTTCGATGAAATCTCAGCCCTTTCAATCAAATTTTCCGATTGAAAACCAACCGACTGAACGCGCAACTTTTACCGACGTAACTTTGACGGGTTCGGTCAAACAGGAAATCAAACAAGGCAAGTTCAGCACCGATGCCAACTTTGACTTTGCCGGTTCGAGTTTTAAACAAGAGGCGTTACGATTCGGCACACTCGGCGATAAAGCCCCGAATGTGGATTTATCGAGCTATCTGATGAATTTTCAGATCGGCAAAGCAAAAGCGTCTTACGGGCATACTTCATTTGGCAATAATCGGCATCTGGTCAGTAGTTTTTCAGCTCGCGGGTTTTCGGTCAATATTCCAATTAACAAATATCTTGATGTCACCAGCGGAGTTTTGAACGGGACCAGCATTGTTGGATTCGGTAACTTTTTCGGACTTGGCAAACTGGATCACCAGGTGCAAGGCGCCACGATCGGCATCGAGTTTATGCCGAAACGTCAAAACGCGATGCGCCTCGAAGTAACAGGTTTCAATGCTTATATTCAAGCCCTCAGCGGAGTCTCGGAAGGTCGCATCAACGATGCCGAACAGAGTCGCGGATTTGGGTTACGGTTTGTGACCAGCGATACCACCGAGCGTTTTAAGCTCGAAGCGGGTTACGCCCTCAGCCGTTTTCAAAATCCGGCTGATACTGAACTCGACCCCGATGGCAACGCCGTTCCGATTGCTCCCGTCACAAAATCAGCGCATTATGTTGAAGCGAGTTATCAATTTGTCAAAGATTTGAAGTTGAGCGAAACCAAGAGTTTGAATCTGACTGCCAGTTTCAAACACGAATTGGTCGAGCCGCTTTATAAATCTCTGGGCGCGGGCGCCGGCGCTGACCGCACCGCTCAAGATTATTCGGTGGATGCTTCGATTGGTGAAATCACTTTCGGCTACGGGTTTAATAACTCCAACGATAATTTGAACAATGTCCCTTCGATCTTGAAATCAGTCACCCGGGCAAATCGTTTTTCAGTTGCGCTTCCGCTGACCGCTTTGATTGGCAAATCCGATAAACCTTCGCCGTTTTTGCCGCGACTCGGTTACAGCATTGATATTACGCATCAATTCGGACAAGGAATTCCGGTGGGCGGTGGCTTTGAAATTGACCCTGCAACCATTCCCGACCTTTTGAATACGAATCAAACTTTGAGCGCCACGTGGCAATTTACCAAATTCGATCTTGAGTATCGCTATAATCGCTCATTCGCCGATAATCGTCAGATCGGAGTTGAGGGAAACGACCAACTCGGTTGGACGCATGGCTTTACGGTTGGAGTTAAACCCCTGGAAACGTTGGGTTTTAATGTCGGACTCAATCTGGAAAGCCAAAACAATCTGGAACTCGCGCAAATTAACCATACCAAGGCTTTGACCTTTGGAATAAATTGGACACCGTTCAAAAATGCGACTTTTGCGGCGAATCTTTCCAACACTCTGGCAGGTGACCGAGCCAAAACAAACGACAGCAAAAATACGAATTTCGACATCCAATTTGCCTACAATTTCAACTTTGAAAAGGACAAATTCAGAAAATTCGGAATGCAGGCATTTGTTCGTTTTGCCGATACTTTTGCACGAAATCGTGATTTGACGGTTTTTACCGACAATCGCACCAGAGTCAAGATCTTAACGGCGGGTTTGACCTTTAATTTCTTTTAGCCGGGAGCGCAGGCTGCTAGCCTGCCAGATTGCGAAAGCAATCTAACCAGTTTGAGCAGAAGTCAATTTGAAAAGTAATCAGACATTTTCAAACGCTATCGCGTTTGTGCAGGCTGGCAGCCTGCGTTCCCAGCAACTGGAGTTCTTATGAAAAACATTCTATTTATCGCAATTTTTACTTTACTTTTAACCGTTTCGGTCTTTTGCCAAGTCGCAGTTTCACCCAACAATGTAACTGCCTATTCGCAAGGGGCAACCAGCGTTTATCTGACCTTCAGCAATGTGGTTAATCTAACTCCGGCCGAATCTGTCTGGTGCGGAGAAATAATTTCTGCTGCCCCTAACATTGGTTTCAGATGCGACCCCGCCACGATTTTCGGCACACTTCCCGCCCGATACAATCAATCGGTTTTGAATAACAATCGCTACACCGACATTATGTCCATCACTCCGACGGTTGCGCGTCGCGCTTACACGGATGCGGTCAACGGCAACAACGCGCAATTCTTTTATGTTCGTAGATTTACCAGCACCATAGGCGGTTTGGATGAATATGTTCCCGTCACCATCCGTCTGAGCGGAAACGGCGCCGGAGTTCCTTTTTCGCTAACTGCCGTTAAACTGCAATGGCAGGATGGCACGAAAGTTGTCCCGTTTATTAAACCTGATGAAGACTTACCGAAAATTACGGCAGAAATTCGCTACACCGGAACCGGGCGTTTGAAAGGGCGCTGGGAAATCGTAAAACCCGGCGAGGCCTTGCCGAAAGCCAGAGATTTATTGAGCGAAGGCTCGCTGCCCCCCGAAGAACGCGGAACCCAGAAACGCTACACACTGCTCAGCCGTTTTAACCTCAATCTGCCTCCGGGCGGCAAATATTCTTTGCCGGGCCCCGAAAATTGGCGAATTGATAAAACGATTGAAGGAATGTATATCCTGCTGTTCCGGGTCGAAGCGAGCGATGCGCCAAATTCAGGTCAAAATGGCGCAGTGGCGGGTTTTCAAATGCCGGTTTTGCGTTATTACGTCGGAAATTCGAGCAATGCGGATGTTACTCAAGTGACCAACATTGCCATCGGCGGCGACCTTGAAGACGAAAAACCGCCGATCATTCTGACTTGGAAAGCGGTTGAAAACAGCAAACTTTATCGGCTCGAAATCGAAGACGAAGAAGGCAAAAAAGTCTTTTCCGCCGTCGTTTTGCCTACCAATCGGGCATATCAATTGCCGTCATTCATTCAGAATTTAATTGCCTCCAAACAACTGAAATGGAAAGTTTCAGCGATCGGTGAAGATGGCAAAGAATTGGAAACGACGAAGCTCATCGAGATTGCCAAATAGTAGAAAATTTGAATGGAGAAAAAGTAAAAAGGCGTGTCTGATTCAATTTAGACACGCTCTTTTTTGCTTTTATTTATTCGCTTTTGAATTCGCCGTTGGGCCCGGCGTCGGTAAATACGGACTATTTTGGGTTTCGCCGTAGAGCCATCCGTCGGACAAGAAAATTTTGCTGAAAACCTCTTTTTGAATGGGTGGTCTGCAGAATGAGTCCGATTGTTTGAGCGGAAATGGCTTAGTAGTTGTGTAATTAAAAATTCCTGTGTCAGTCAAATCGTAGGTGGATTTTTTAACTGCAACTTTTTTCAAGACCACAGAAACATAAAATTCGTTTCCTGTGATGCAGCGTCCGTAAAGAACCGCTAAAACCTCCGAGTTTTCATCAAAGCCTGCTTCTTTGGCTGATAATTTACCACTCTGCAAAGTTTTCAACTGATCAAATTTAGGTTCAATGATTTGGCGAATCTTGTTCAAGAGTGGTGTAATTTGATTAATATTTTCTTGTAGCTGTGCTTCTGCATATTCTTCTGCCCGTTGTTCTCGCTCTCTTTTCAGTTCTTCTAAGGCAGGCGATGCGATAAATACAAAACAAACGAAAGCCCACGTCAGCATTGCCCCTAGTAACAAGAAAGCACTGTGCCATTGGTATTTTGCAAATATCGATTTTCTGCCGAAATATTGACGAAAATACTGAACTATTTTTTCGGCTTCTTCTTCTTTGCCGGGCGGGATTTTTATCTCCTGCTTTTTTTCGTATGTGCTGAGTGTCTTTCCCGAGTTGTATTGGAGTTTAGTAAAACGAATCACTGAAGAATTGTCGGAGGGTATTTCAACCTTTAAGAGTTTGAGACCGAATATGCCGAGAAGTCCGAATATACTGTCAGTATCATAAACGTCA
>JANOEF010000806.1:0-3006 GCA_031413075.1 Acidobacteriota bacterium
AAGGTAACAGAAGAATAACCGCAGACACTGCACTAAGATTATCAAAATACTTTGGAAACTCCGCTAAATTTTGGCTTGGACTCCAAGATGACTTTGACATCGAAGAAGAAGGACAACTCAAATTCAAGGAACTTCGATCAATTGAGCACTTCCAAAGCAACGCGGCATAACAACGTGTATGACGTCATGGTGGGGATTCGCACTAAAACAAAATAGTTATCTCCGTTTCGCGTATCGGTTAGGTGAGACAGAACGCACCGGTCGGGACTTGCCATGCTGCGCATTTAGCAAGCCCTCCTTCTCCCCACCACGCCGCATACACCAGCGTTGTGGGCAAGGCCGTGTAGACGAGTACTCTATCATCAAAAAATGTTAAATTTATAGATGATTCAAAGGGTCTACATCGACACATCTGTAATTGGAGGGTATTTTGACCCAGAATTTGAGTTCTATACAAAACTGTTCTTTGAAAAGGTCGAGCAAGAGAAATTCAAGCTAATTGTTTCAGACATCCTAACCACTGAATTGCAAGGTGCTCCGAAAGAAGTAATAGCATTTTACAATTCAGTTTCACCAGCTCAAATCGAGTTTGTTGAACAGACTGAAAACTCAATTCGACTCGGGGAAAAATATTTGGCCGAAGGTGTTGTCGGCAAGACAAGTCGGACTGATTGCCGACACATTGCCCTTGCAACGTTGATAAACGCAGATATTTTAATTAGCTGGAATTTCAAACATATCGTTAACATTACAAGGATTAGAGGCTATAATTCGGTTAACATTAAAAACGGCCACAGAATCTTAGAAATAAGAACACCAAGAGAAATATTGGAATTATGAAAACAAAAATAAAGAAGGAAAAGACATTCGACGCAGTGGCGTTTATGAGGAGGCGAAGAGAAGAAATTTCAAAAGAAATTGAGGGAATGACCCCTCAACAAGAAATCGAATACTTCAAAAAAGGGGCCGCTGAATTCAGAAAGAGAAATAACGGCCCAGCCCACAACAAACGCTAAATGCAATTGCGGGGTGATGTCCTGCCAATCAAAAGTGGGCACCCATTTCAGATTCGTCCCCTAGGACATAAACGTCTTTCAATAGCCCGCAACTGCATTTAGCGAAACGTTGTGCGCAAAAATCATAAGATGACGACTATTATGAAGTATCTTATTATCAGACTAACTATAGGATTACTTTCTTTCAACACAGCATTTTGCCAGTTACCAACAACTGAACAAATGAACTTTCTAAAAAGATACTCAAAGACTATCTACGCGGACAGTTTAGGTAAACAACCCAAACTGAGTTCTCTACTACCACATGTAAAAGGAAAGAAGCTGATTCTAATTGGGGAATTTAATCATGGCTCAAAGGAAATTTTTGAATTACGAAATTCATTAATAAGATATCTCCATAAAGAGACTGGAGCCAGAACTATATTGTTCGAATCGGGAATAGGTGAATTAATAACAGCAGACCTAAATAGGTCGAATATTAGCCCATCTCAAATGACAAACGGGTTGTTTGGAGGTTGGCGTACAAAAGAATTTGTTGACCTATTTGCTTATGTCAAATCTCAAGATATTTCAATTGCAGGTTTTGATATTCAACGGACGGGAAGATCTTTTAGTACCCTTTTAAGTAGAGTAGTTCAAGACCATAAACTTGATACTTTAAATACTTATAACCTTGAATCAAGATTTGGCTTAGCTACACGAGAATTGACAAACAAAAAGGCAATTTATGACACCCTCAAAATAAGCACAGAAAAATTGATTCTTGACTACCTAAAAGTGAAAATTGAACTTTCAACAAAAATCACATTAGGTGCTCCTAAAGATTTGTTGCTTGTAAATCAGACAGTTGAAAATCGAATCAACTACTTGTCTTACATGTTACAGTTTCTCAAAGACAGAGATTGGAGTAGAAGATGGGCAGCGCGAGACTCGGCAATGGCTAATAATGTACAGTGGTTAGTTGAGAATATTTACAAGGACTATCCTATAATAGTTATTGGACATAATTTTCATATAGGAAAGTATAATAAAAACGAAACGGTTATGGGCGAAATACTTAAAGCCAAGTACAATGGAGATATGTACTCAATTGGGGTTTTTGCTGGTTCTGGATCCTATAGCGACAACAATGGTAAAGAAATCAAAATGACCCCACCAGATTCAATTGGGCTAGATATAAAACATATTATTACCAATCTTCATGAGGCGGCATTTCTTGACATTCCAGACAAACTCATAAAAGGAAGTGAATGGCTTAATCAGGATATAACCATCAATGACACGTTTATAGACCTAAAGAATACTAACAACCTGATTCTGTCCAAGACTTTTGACGGACTGATACTTTTAAAAAAAGTATCTCCGACAAAGGTGGATTGATAATGTAAGCTCCCCCGAAAATAGGACAGTTTAGGATTAGACGAAAGGTCTTTAACTTTAAACTGTTAACTATGAAAAAAATACGATTTCAGCAAGATTGGCGAAACAGAAACACAGTTTACTTGGAAACTAAAACTTTCTAAAAGTTCTACGTAGACCAAGTTTAGGTGCAACACCAACAAACTGGCGAGGCGAGCGAATCGGTTTGTGAAGCATTCCATTCAGGAATACTCCTTTCATTTCTCTATTTTTAACAATGCCAGATCAGAGAAAAAGGGATTTCTTTCCTAAAAAAGAAGTAAAACAGCAACTCGATGAGCTCCTGGAAAGTGGCCAACCTTTGCATTATGAACAGGACATTCCGTTGACGGCTCAAGATGTCGCGCTGATCAAGCGGCTATTTCTAAAGATTACTCTCTTGTGCCTCATCTTCTCCGTGCCCTTTGCCCTTGCCATCTACCTTTTCCAGAATGAGGAAATGGTTTGGCTGATCTGTGGAGCCGCGTTGCTTTTTTTTGGTTTTATTATTGTCAAGGCGGGGTATCAGCTTGCTTCCAATTTGCATGCAGGCAAGAAGACCATCGTGAGGGGCATAATCACCGATCGTTTC
>JANOEF010000807.1:0-6285 GCA_031413075.1 Acidobacteriota bacterium
GAAACCGGATTTTCGGCTTTGATTCGGACTTCAAAAATCCACGTTCTTTCCAAGCCTCGGCGACTTGGGAACAAAAAATCGGCGAAGATTTTGTTTTATCAGTTGGATTTTTGCGAAACTCAACCTGGAATCTGCAACGCCGTTTGAATCGTAATTTGCGTCCACCAACGATTGATGCGGTGACGGGTAATCCCGTTTTTGCGTCGTTCCCGACGGGCAGAATTGACCCGACCATCAACTGGATTTCGGTCAACGAATCTTCGGCGCATGCGGACTACAACGCTTTGACCGTCAGTGTCACCCGCCGTTTAACCAATCGTTTTTCGCTTTCGGCAAACTACACTTTTGCCCGTAACCGCGACGATGATTCAAATGAGCGCAATTTTGACCGTGAACCAACTTTGAATCCTTACGATTTGAAAGCGGAAGCCGGATTTTCCAAACAGGATGTTCGACACAATTTGAATATTTCGGGCGTTTTCGATTTGGGTTACGGCTTGACTCTCTCGAGCATCGTCATCACCCGTTCAGGTTTCCCTTACACTGCGCTGATGGGCGATGATTTTAACGGAGACGGTAACGAAG
This sequence comes from Acidobacteriota bacterium, assembly GCA_031413075.1. GTDB lineage: Bacteria > Acidobacteriota > Blastocatellia > Pyrinomonadales > Pyrinomonadaceae > JAIBCC01. Next base: position 586 of record JANOEF010000807.1, read on the forward strand.
ACAATGACCGCGCCATTATTGATGGTCGGGTGGTCGGACGCAACACGCTCCGGCAGCCGAAATTCTTCAATTTGGATATGCGGCTTTTGAAAACCTTCAACTTCAGCGAAAAATATAAACTCGCTTTTTCTGCCGAAGTCTTCAATTTGACGAAAGCTAAAAACTTAGGATTCGGTCCCGATGCGGTGAGCGAGGTTTGCACCGATGTCGCGGACTTTATCGGCGCCAATCCATCGGGATTGGTCATCACTTGTCCGAGTGGATTTTCGGCTTCAAAGTTTGCGGGCGAAGCATTTACCGCGCCTTCAACCGCTCGTTTCGGCGGACCGCGACAATTGCAGCTGGGTGTGAGATTCATTTTCTAAAAAGTCAGCCCCCCCCCATCAGTCCTTGCGATTCCCCCCTGATAATCTGACTTTTTGTTGTCCGCAGATAAATTAAATTTTGTCTGCGGACATTTTTTCATTTATCTTTAAGTGAAAGATGAGCCTTTCGAGGCTTTTTTATGGCGATTGAAAACGGGAGAGAATTTATATGAGAAAATTTAGCTTCATTTTTATCTTTTTATTATCGGTCACAACTTTTTCGCAAACGTCTTTGAATCAAAAGGTTATTGACAACGCTTACAAATCTTTGGAAAAAAGCGATACTCAGTTAGCCCTCGATTCGGTTTTGCAAACTTTTGCGGATTTTAAGGTCAGCCCCTATGCAGGGTTGACCTGGACACCACAGCCTTATACGGAAAAGATAAATGTCTATCGGCACCCTAAACTTGATATTTTATTGAGCGAATTCCCGAAAAAATCGCAAGCCGCAAATTATTGGACGAATTGGAGCAAAATTTTGACAGATGGCAAATTTGATCAGCGGAAATTCTTCAAAAATGACCGCGAAAGGCTTTTGCTGGCAAATTTTAATCAACTCATTTTGTCGGCTCACGAATTTGGTCATCATCTCGATTACTTTTATAATATCAACAGTTACGGAAATGCGGGCGGTCTTTCAAACGTGTCTGAGACACCTCTCAACTGCACCGAATCTTTCGCCGACCAAATAGCTTTTGTCTTTGTCACGCATCTTGCCCAAGACCGCCGATTTGCCGAACTTCGCCAAAGATATTTGGAACTTATCAGCGAAATAAACCGGCTCATCCCGGATAAAAATCGGGTTTCTTTTGACGGAATTTCAAACATTCTGGAAGATTGCCCAAAGATCAATTACGCCGAAGGTTTAACCAATTTCAATCCTGTCAAAAACAATGAAGATTTTCGCCGATACGTTTCAATTTATTTCAATCGTTGGCAAATAATGTTGACGGCAAAAGAATTTCCTTCGATGGAAAATTTTATCGAAACGCGAATTTTTCAGCCTTTTTATCGAAATCTTAAATTGAATGATGCGCCGGTTTCGGTCAAAACTATCCGCGAAATTTCAATCCCCGCCGCCAGCTATCAAGGAAAAGATGGTGCGTATGCGGCTCTTCAACCGCTTTTGAATAAAAATGGCGAATTACGAAATATTGTCTTAAACTTCAAAACCTTCATCAAAAACGGTGATAGGTTCGAATTTGAAAACTGGCAGAGCGGCGACATTCAAATGCAAAATGAAAAGTCAGAACCAATTGCTAAAGTAAATCTCACCCTTCCCGAAAAATATCAGATTCCTTTTGTGCCGGGCTTTTTTGCCCTTGATGACGATGAATTTTACCTTTGGCTGACACCGGATATGTTGAATTGGGACATGGAAATACAAAAGAAATGCGAAGTTCGACTGCTCTATCAATTTCGCCGCGTCAATAATGTTTGGCAGGAAAAACTGGAAATTTTTGAAAGTGAGAATTTTTCTTGTGATAATTATCAGTTTTTGGTCAGCAGTCCGAATGGCAAAATTTATTTGCTTGATTTTGTCGGTGAAGCTCCGTTTGGGCGCTTAAGCGACTCAACTTCCAAGCACACAACTACCATTCATTTGACTGAAATAAATCGGGAAACTCTCAAATTAAACGCACCAAAGCCGTTTGGAACTTTCAAATTTGCCGATTTTCCCAAACTTTCGATGTATTACAATGCTCCGTTGATGACGGATGACGGGCGTTTATTGATGCATTTTGCCTCTAACGCAACCTTTTCCAACCATTCGAGCAATCTTGCCGAATTTAGTGCAAATGGAGAAATCAAAACGCTGGTTGGAACGGTCGTCGGCTGGGCGGATGGTGACGACAATCGCCAAATTAAATTTTCAAATATCGCGGCAATTCGGCAAATTGATGAAAAGACAATCCGGGTCATTGATACAAATAAAAAAGGTAAAACTTTACTGAGTGACATAAAACTTCGGTAAGGCTCTAAAAGTAAGCCTGAAAATAAAACTTCTCATTGGTCGGAGCGCGGACAGCCTTTGCGCGCTCCCGGCCAAAAACATCATTAGGATTATTTGAAATAAGAAATTGCCCGCGAATAAACGCGAATAAATGCGAATTTATTTCTTTAATTAGCTAAAATTAGCGAGGATTTGCGGGCAAATCTTTGGTTTAACTAAGCAAACATTATTTTAAATAATGTCTATTTTAAATTTGCTGCCAAATTTCGAGAGCTTCAAAAATCTCCAAAATAAAAGCCTTGTTTGCCGATGTTTTCAAGCGAATGATAAGATTGAAAGTGAAAAACTAGAAAGTTAAAAAAGTGAAAAAGTTGTCTTTTGATTTAGAAGGATATTTTTAGGAAATAGTGCTTTATTTTAATCAAATTTTGTCACCAACTGAAAAACAAACTTTTTCACTTTTTCACTTTTAACCTTTTCCACTTTAACAACTTATGGAATTAGCTGTCGAAAAATATAAAGTTGAAATCGAACCGTATTATTTGCCGGTCGGACAGGAAATCGAACTTTTTGACGCCGCCTATCAAGCCAAACTCCCGGTGATGCTGAAAGGTCCGACCGGATGCGGAAAAACCCGATTTGTTGAACATATGGCGTGGAAACTCGGTCGTCCGCTGATTACGGTGGCCTGTCACGAAGATTTGTCGTCAACTGATTTGGTCGGCAGGTTTTTGCTCGAAGGCGAAGAAACCGTCTGGCACGACGGTCCCCTGACGGCGGCTGTGCGAGCCGGAGCGATCTGTTATCTGGATGAGGTAGTCGAAGCCCGCAAAGATACGGTCGTCATAATCCATCCGTTGACCGATGACCGGCGCCGACTGCCAATTGAAAAGCGCGGAACGATTCTTGACGCGCCGCCGGAATTTATGCTGGTCGTCTCGTATAATCCCGGTTATCAATCAATTTTGAAAGATTTGAAGCAATCTACCCGTCAGCGATTTATCGCGATGGAGTTTGATTACCCGCCGGCCGAATCCGAAACTGAAATCGTGGCCCGGGAAGGCGGGATTGACGAAGGAACCGCCCGGGATCTGGTCACCATCGGACAAAAAGTGCGAAATCTGCGCGGACACGGATTAGAAGAGGGAGTTTCGACCCGCCTTTTGATCTATGCCGCCCAGATGATCGCCAAAGGAATTCCGCCCATCAACGCGGCCGAAGTCGCGCTCTGTTCCCCGATCACCGATGACCGCGAATTGCAGCGCAGCATTCGGGAAATTGTCACCACCGTAATTTGAGGATAGTAAAATTTACCGCCGGAAATCGCTGAATACGCCGAATTTTCAGCGGTTTTCTGGTCGTGAATTTTGATCGTATGTAATTCTCTCTAAACAATGGAGTTTCTTCGGTTTTGGCTAAAAGACAACTTAAAAGATGTCAAACCTATTTGGTCTTTTATGCGTATTCCTACTGTCATCAAATTTCGCTAATTTCGAGGTAAAAAATGTCTGATTTTGTTAGTTTGAGTTACGATGCAAATGCTAATTATCCAAGCACCGAGCATTATTTAAGGCGCGTTCTGGTCGGAAATGTTGAAGATGTTCGTAATCGGCTCAACCATGTTCTGGAGAGGCTCAATTATGATTTTATTGACGAACGCGATTTTGAAATAGAGGCCAGACGAGGTGCCCGAGGTTGGGCGTCGGCCTATTCTTCGGCAGACGTGCTGGATTATCCGCGGGTGCTTATCATCAAACTGAAGCCTCTCAGCGCAACTTCCACTCGTGCTTCTTTTGTTTACACGATCAAACATCCATCTCTGCAGCGCGGCGAAAAAGAAGTGCTGACCCGTGAGGCGGAAACGATCGCGACCCTGGCCACTGTGAGGGCGATGGATAGAATTTGCGCGGTTTGTGGAATAGAATCGGACAATGATTCACGTTTTTGCCGAAAATGCGGAACTCCGATGACCGGAGACGAAACGGCAATTGAAATCTTACGAATGACTGCCGAGATTCGTTCCGGCTACACATCAATTGTGCCAAGCGCGGTTTTTTCCGGAATAACCACCGTCCTGACGCTCATCGCCCTCATAATTTTCAACACCCGAGAGTCGGGAAAGGGAGTTTTCTTACTTCTAATTGTGAGCGTCATGCTCGGTCTAATGAATATGATTTGTATCGGCTTTGGCTGGAAACGTTTGAGTAACGCTCTTAAACACAAAACTAACGAACCGCAAACATTTCCATCAAAACTGACCAGGACTATCTCTGAAAATGAGACCTCGGCCTTGCCGCCGGCTCCAATTTCATTTTCGGTAACTGACGGCACCACCGAATTATTTGGCCGAAATGAAAAAGAACTCGAGTTTGTGAGCCGCGATAAAGTAATTACGCGCGACCTCGAACAGTGAAATTGGGGAACGTTTTGAGTCCCGCCTTCAGGCCAATGGCATTAAGTTAAGGAAATTTAGTCGCCGATTTTCGCCGAATCCGCGGATAAAACAAAATCAGATTCGCGTTTATTCGCATTTATTCACGGGCAAGTTTTTTTCTTAGAATTGTTAAACAACATTAGCTTAATGCCATTGACCTTCAGGCGGCTAAATTGTTAATTGGCAGACAAATCGCCGAATGAGAGCGGGACTCAGAGCAACTAACTTATTGACTGGCAAGCAATAAGCCGCCTCAAGGCGGGACTCAAAGCTGTTATTACGAAATTGAAAGCGTTTTTTTAACTTCTTTGATCTTTTTGTTCGACTCATAAACCCGATAGCCTAACAAAACCGCCAGAACTGCTCCGAAAATGACCGGATAAAAAATGTCGGATTTGACGAGCATATAGAAATGTAAGACGCCCAACCCGGCAATGAGATAGGTTAGTTTATGCAGATTTGCCCATTTTTTTCCGCCGAGTCTTTTAATCATGCCGTTGGTCGAAGTAACCGCCAACGGAATCATCAACAGAAAAGCCAGCATTCCAACCAGAATAAACGGACGATTCAGGACATCCCGTAAAACATCCACAAGGTAGGTGTTTTTTTCAAAAACAACGTAAATCAATAAATGTAAAACCCCGTAAAAGAATGAAATCACACCAAGCTGACGACGATATTTGATCAATCCGTTCCAACCAAAAAGTTTTCTGAGCGGTGTCACCGAAAGTGTTACCAGGAGAAAAATAAGGGTTAGCACGCCGGTCGTGCGGACTAAAAACTCAATCGGATTGGTTCCGAGACCTCCCCGAAAACCGTCCCACCCAAAAACTATCAACGGCACCAAAGCGTTTATGGCAACCAATAACTTGTTGAATCTTAAATCATCCATCTAATAAACTCTTTTCCTTAGGAATATGTAGGAAATAACTTGTAACTCACCTTAC
>JANOEF010000808.1:0-1588 GCA_031413075.1 Acidobacteriota bacterium
CTTGAGGCCGGAATTTCTGTCTCGACCGGTCAACTTAATCTGTCGAACGATCATATTAAGCGGCTAGTCTTTCGATGCCAGTCTTTGCTCAAAATAAGGCCTGCCAATTTGATGCACTGACACTTCAATTTGTTGGCGATCCCGTTTCACAGGCTCGATGCTTGCTTCGCCCGAACAGAATCGGAGGTGTGTTAGGCGTGGAACTCAAAAAATTACCCCAGCCGCTCGAAAAACTAATCGGTAAAAAGGTCAAGATTCAAAAGGAAAAACTCCGTAAATATCTTCGAACACAGCAAATTGCCGAAAATACTCTGGGCGGCAGCCTGGATGATTCATTATCAAAAGCAATCTTACCGGGCGGACAGGAAATTGAGGCGCTTTATTTCATCATTCACGACACTTCGTCGCCATATTTGAAAGATGCTGACGAATTCCCAACTGACATTAACGAGTCAACTTATCGGGGCAATAACCTTGAGGTTTGGCTGGGTAATCCGGTCGCCCATATTTTCGTCAATCGAATTGGCGATTCAATCACGACTACCCCTTTTGCTGAACCTCCCCGCAAAGGTTGGGGAACAAAATTTGCCCGCGATTTTTTGAAAGCCCCCGGCAAAGGGTTGCAAATCCATATCGAACTGATTCAGCCTCGCCGACGGGATAAAGCAAACCCTAACCCTAACAATGATTTAATCGCCCCGGCGGTTGGTTTTACCAACGGTCAATACCAAAGACTGGCTTTGCTGTATGCCTCCGCTAGTATCCGTCGCGGAACCTGGCTCATTCCAGCCTATCATTCCGCGACCGATGCCGGAATAAAGGACGCACATGACGATCCACAAAATTTTGAACTGGAGAAATTTGCAAAAGAATTGAAAAATTTATTTGCGAAAATTCAGTAGTTTCCGTCAGGAAAACAAAAATAATCAACTTCAGTGATCTAAATTGTGGATTTTGGGTTCTCCACCGGCCCAAGGCTTACAGGTTGGTTAAATCGCTGATTTTACTTCCGATAAATGGAGATTTTTTTGCGGTTTGAATCGTTTTTACATTCAGCTTCAAAAGTCAACACCAAGCAATTTTTCATAAATTGGAGCTACAGAGCTCAAGTTATTGAGCGTAACAAAGCCTCGCGCATTTCGCCGCAGGTTGCCCACCGGTGCATCGGCTCTTTGGCCATCGCTTTTTCGATGACGCTTGACATTGCTGGAGGAAGCTCCTGGTTATGAACCATCAGGGGAACAATCGGTTTTTCAAAAATCGCTTTGACCGTTTCCGCGATTCCGGCTTTAGGCGAAATATCAAGGGCGTGTCTGCCGGTTAACAACGTGTAAGCCGTCATTCCGATCGCATAAATATCCGATGGGGGCTGAACTTCCTTAAAATCCCGAATCTGTTCAGGCGGCATGTAGGCAATCGTTCCCGCCACATCCCCAACCATCGTGACCCCGCTCATCCCGGTCTGCTTAAAGCTCTTAGCCAATCCGAAATCGGTTAATTTCGAAATATATTTCGGGTAACTGCCGTCAACCAAAATATTTTGCTCTTTGATGTCGCGATGCACAAAACCGAGTTTATGGGCAAAATC
>JANOEF010000809.1:0-8144 GCA_031413075.1 Acidobacteriota bacterium
GACGACAATAAATGGCTGAATCGCCCGCGCAAACCCGGCGGAACGGTTTATGAATACAATGACGTCCGGGTTAATGTTTTAGCCTTAGCCGCTTTGAATGTGTGGCGCAACCCGCTCCCTCAGGTCTTGAAAGAAAATATCATGGACGAAATTGGCGCCTCCAACACCTGGCGTTGGTTCGGATATGAAAATTCGTGGGTGGTGATGGATGGAGCGGTCATTCAATCGGTGAGCGGCGGCGGACATTGGGGCGGCGGAATGTTTATTTCGGCCCGCGATATGGCCCGGTTCGGATTGCTGACCGCCAGAAACGGTAAGTGGCGGGATAAACAAATTTTGTCAGAGGACTTTATTAAACAAGCGAAAACGCCGACCGGGCCGCAACCGACATCCGGTTTTATGAATTGGTTTCTCAATACAGAAAAGAAACTTTACCCAAACGCTCCGGCCTCAGCATTTTCGCACGTCGGTAATGGCACCAACCTCATTTATGTTGATCCTGAAAATGATTTAGTGATTGTTCTGCGGTGGATTGAGAACGGCAAGATTGATGAATTTATCGGCAAACTCAACGCCAGTTTGAAATAATCATCGAACACCAATTGGATAAATTGCTGGGCCGTTACTGCTCATTAGGCTGATTGCTGCAAGCCGGTTCTTTTTTTGACGTTCAGGAATTATGAAAAAATTACTGTGGTTAATCATTCTTTGTCTTTTGGGTTCGATCCAGCTTTTGGCTAATGACGGCGTTTTTTATGCTCAGGGTAATACTTTGATTCCAATGCAGGAAACTCAGGTTCGGCTTCAGAAAGAAGTCTTAAAGTTTTTTGTAGTTGAACATAATTTTGCCAAAGTTGACGTCTATTTTGAGTTTTATAACCCATCCGCAGCCAAAACCGTGACGGTTGGATTTGTGACGCCCCCGGCGGAGGGCGATGTCAGCGATGAAGAAGCCAAATTCCCTTTTATTAAAGACTTTACCGTCAAGGTTAATGGACAAAATATCGCTTACAAAATTAAACGGTTGAAGGAAACCAGTTTTAAGTTGGAAACGAAGGAAGAGGAATCGAGCAAAGATGATTATTTTGTCTATTATTTTCCGGTGACCTTCAACAAAGGCTTAAATATTATCCGCCACACCTATCGCTACCGGGGCGGCGAAAGTACCGAATTAGACCGCGATTTTGACTATCAGATCACGACCGGAAAAAGCTGGGCCAACCGGCAAATTGATGATTTTGAACTGCAAATACATCTTGATAACGGAATCTTTGCCGTTCCCGCCAGATTCATTAATGACGAAAAATTAGCCGATTGGAAAATAGTCGGCGACGGGGTCATCGAAGACGGCGAGCGAAAATGGTTTAATGTCGAAGCGTCGCCACAGGTCCGAATGGTGCATCTCAATCGGGGCTACCTCTCGTTCGTCGCCAAAAACTTCAAACCCGATTATGACATCTCTTTCGGCGAATATAATTGGGCGGCAGGCTGGGCCAGTATTTGGTGTGATTTTGGTCAGGAGTGCATCGAAGCCGAAAGTCTGGAAAAGATCACCCGCTATTTTAGCGTCAGCCCCTACGGAAATTTTGAAAGCGTTGATTTTGATAACTTCACCGCCAAAGATTTCAAATATTTGCGAAATTATGCTTACGCGGTGCGCGGATTACCTTTTAATGATCCCGAACTCAAAAAGTTTTATTCACAATTTTTTTGGTATCACCCGAATAAAAAAGTAACGATTGGCAACCTGCGTCTCTCACAAGCCGAAACAATTTTTTTGAAACAGCTGAAAAAACTTGAAGCCGGCCGCAAACCCTGAAAATCAAGGTAGGAACAATGGGCAATGGACAATGGACAATGGACAATGGACAATGGACAAAAATCCTATCTAATACCAATTTGAGTTTACAGAGCAGAAACAAATTCGCAGATAATTTATTTGAGAAAAATGGTGGACACGGATTTGACGGAAAACGACCGATTAAGACGGATTTTTTTGATAATGATCCGCGGAAATCCATTTTTTCCGTTTTATCCGTGTCCTATTATTAATTTTAGAGCGGAGTTTCCGGACTGTTTTGATTCGCGCTTACCCTCCAAAAATCAACTTTTTAATCTCATCAATTTTTTCGAGCGCGGCGGCTTCTCCGATTTTGATAAATTCATCCATCTTGCCGATTTCATCCGGTCTCAGATGCCCGACTTTCGGAGTAATTACGACATCGGCCCGGTAATGCTGCATTTTGGAAGCGGTGCGCAGCATGACCATTCCCGATTGGATAAAAATGCCTAAAAGCGTGGTCGGCGTCCCCCAAAACCGTGTGTTATCGGCAATGACGTCAACCGCGATGATAATTTCGGCGCCCATTTTACGAACCGCGCGAGTCGGAACGGGTGCGACAACTCCGCCGTCCACCAGCATTCGGCCCTGCTCGTCTTCAAGCGGGACAAAAACGCCGGGAATCGCACAGCTGGCCCGAATGGCAAAGACCAGATCCCCCTTTCCCTTAAAGACGATTTCGTCGCCGGTTTCCAGATCGCAAACCACGGCCGCAAAAGGAATCGGCAAATCTTCGAACCTGGTATGCGGAAAACTGGCTTTCATTATTTCGCCCATCGGGGCATTGGTCAGCAGACCTTTGGCAGAAAAGGCAAGGCTACCCAGTTTGAGCCAACCCGCGTCGCGTCCGAGATCAACAATTTGTTCGACACTGAGTCCACTGGCAAACGCTCCGCCGGCAAATGAGCCGGCGGAGGTTCCGGCAATAAAATCAATCGGAATACCCTGTTCGACCAGAACTTTTAAGACCCCGAGATGCGCGAAACCCCGGGCTGCACCACCCGAAAGCGCTAATCCTACTTTTTTACGTGCTCCATCATTTTTCATTTGGCAATTACCGTTTATTATTTCGTTGAATTGATTTTAACGCTTCTTTATGAAAAACTTAACTGGGTTCATACTTAAAATTATGACTCTGCACGAAAATTTCTCTTTTAAACGTCATAAAACATCGGCTGACATTGCGGCGGGCGAAAAATCCTGTCCGGTTTGCGCTCGCGAAACCAAAGATGAATTTGTTCCGCTGATGGCTCTCAGCCATGATCTGCAAAAATTAATTCGGGCAAATGCCCCGGAGACCAATCATTTTGAGGCCGCCTGCGCCCGCTGTGTCCGACTCTTTGAGCGGGCCAAAGAACAGATTATCCAGGAAGCCGCTCTGCAAAAAGACGGTTCGCGGGTGCTTTCAACTCCGCTTCGGCTAGATGCTGACGAACGATTTACCGGTCAAGGCGTGACCATTGCTTTTTTAGATTCGGGTTTTTATTGGCACGATGATTTGACTCAGCCGACTAATCGTATTTTAAGTTATCGAAATTTGGTTAATCCGGCTGATGATCTGAAAACACTCCGGCAAAAACAGCACGATGTGGCCAGCTGGCATGGGATGATGACGAGTGTCGTAGCGGCCGGAAATGGGTATCTTTCCAATGGTTTTTATCGCGGAATCGCCCCCAACGCCAATGTGGTGCTGGTCAAGTTGGCCCGGACCGGACGGATTGCCGAGCGAAACATCGAAGCGGGTCTGGAATGGGTTTTAAGTAATCGAACCCGCTATAACATTCGGATTGTCAATATTTCGGCGGGCGGCGACTTTGAGCAGAGTTATTTGAATGATTCGCTTTCGGAAACGGTTGAAAACTGTGTCAAGCAAGGGCTGACCGTGGTTTGTGCGGTGGGAAACGCCGGACATTTGCCGCATCATCCGGTTTATCCGCCGGCTTCATCTCCTTCGTGTATCGCCGTTGGCGGTTTAAATGATTACAATTCGCTCAACCGGGCCAAACGCGGGATGTATCAGAGTTCCTATGGACCAACTCTGGACGGTTTGCAAAAACCTGAACTCATCGCCACTTCGATCTGGGTTCCGGCACCGATCTTGCCAAATACGCCGACCGCTCAGCAAGCCCAATTACTCGAAACATTAGGCAAAGCCCGGGACGAAGATTTATACGAAATTATTGCGGAAAATTTAGGAGTTGACCGCGAATTGGATGCGGAACTTGATGGTTCGGTTTCGTCCATCCGGCAACTGATTGTTATCAAGCGACGAAACGAGGCTTTGATCACCCAACATTACAAATACGTTGACGGGACATCGTTTGCCGCGCCGATTGTGTCCAGCGTGGTGGCTCAAATGCTCGAAGCTAATCCAAACCTCAAACCCCAGCAAGTTAAACGAATTCTAATTTCGACGGCTGAACGCTTACCCCATAAGGAAGTTGACCAGCAAGGTTGGGGCGTCATTGATCCGCGCCGGGCGGTCGAAAGGGCGTTATCGTTTGCTTGAACTATTCAATCGATAAAATTATAAACCACCGTGCCATTGGCCCGAACCGGTTTATCGTCAATTTTGACTGGGTTAAATCTGGATTGACGGGCAGCATTTTCCGCAGAACTGCGTAAAAGGTTATGCCCGCTGACGGCTTTGGCCGAAACCACTTTCCCGCTTTCATCCACTAAAATCTGCACTACTACTTGTCCGGAGGCTCCCATTTGTTTGGCAACCGGCGGATATGACGGTTTAGCTAATGAAGAAGCACGGCTATTCATAACCCCCAAATTGACATTTGACGGCTGACTGTTAGCAGGTGATTTGGACGGAGTGGGCGAAGGTTTAGGCGTCCCGGGCGGAGTCGGCGTGGCAGTGCTGCTGTTAGCCGGGCTCACATTGGCCGGGCTAATATTGATAATCGTATTACTATTGAGATTAACACTGACGTTGGCATTAGAGTTGGTATTGGAATTGGCCGGTTTCGGAGTCGGTGTTTTGGTGGGTGTTGGCTTCAAATTGGCGTTGGCGTTGGCGTTGATATTTGTATTCGCATTGATATTGCTGTTACCAATATTAAAATCCGACAGATTTGAATTATAATTAATCCCGCTATTTGAACTATTGGCAGCCAGATTCGAATTACCCTTAGAATTCGTATTAGAGGATGTTCCGTTACCGCTCAAAAACCACCACCCGCCAACTGCCACAGCTAAAACCATGACGGTTCCGAAAATCGTCAGAAAAACAATCAAACCGGTGTTAGATTTGCGGGGTGGAGCTGCCTGAGAACCCGGTTTTTCCAGCGGGCGAACTGCCTGTTTTCTATCTTCGCCGATCGGAATCACGACTCGGGCCGAAGGCTCAAGCGGTTCCCCGATCACGGGAGCCGGCGGCGGAACTCTTGGACGGTTGCGTGTAATGAGCGTTTCTTCACCGATATCGTCTATCGAACTTTGGCTCGGCATTGCAGTAAAAACCGGGTTATCCTCGGCCAAAGGCATCCCGTCCTTGGTACAAAATTTAATAACTTCTTCGTCGTATTTGGTTTGGCATTTGGGGCAAAATTTCATAATTTTGGGTTTACAAAAAATAGCAGTCGGGACTCGATAAAACCAATTTCAAGCCGTATTAAAACCATCTTAACATTTTTTTACAAAAATCCGCGAATTTCCTAACCCGGATTATTGAGCGACAAAGTTATAAATGACGACCCCCGTCACTTTTACCTTTTGTCCCGAAAGCACCGTCGGGGCAAACTTTGAAGATCGGGCTGCTGATTCCGCCGCACTTCTCAAAAGGGGGTGACCGCTGACAGCACTAGCCGAAATGACATTACCGTTTTCATCAATCGTCACTTGCACATTAACTGCGCCCGAGGCTCGCACCGCCCGGGCGGCGGCCGGATAAGTTGGTTTAACCAAATTGTTAGCTTTGCCATTGATCACTCCGCCAGAAACTATTTTTGGAACATTCGGCGGAGTTTTGAGCGGGGTCGAGGGAGGCTCGTTAAAATCTATCACGCCATCGTTATTCGGAGTCTTTGGCGGCTCTTTGGTCGGCGTTGGCTCAATCTTTTCATCCGTTTTAGTTTTAGTCGGCGGTTGATTTACCCGGTTAGCATTTGATTGAGTTTGTGAAATATTTGAACCCACCTTGCTATTGGCATTTGAGGTAAACACTGAATTTGCGCTGAGGTTTGAAGGAGTATTTAAAAGATTCGCCGGTTGCTTTACCGATGAATTGGCCGGATTAACGAAGGCAACCTCGTCTTTTTTGGCGAACGGGTTGAGATAGATCAAACCACCGATGGCGGTCGCTAAGAGGGCGAAACCGCCGAGCACCGCGCCCACTATCAAACCTGTCCGTGAACTTGAATGCTGGTGGTCAGAATCGCTCGCCAAAAAACCTCCCGGACGCTCAAACAATCCGGGGTTATCGGTTGGAATAATAACCTTCAAGTTGTCCGTAATCGGCGGGGCTGCTTCGGTTTTCACAAAATTCATTTGCTCGGTCGGGGCGGAAAGCTGTTCGGGCATCAGCAAAGTCTTTTCACCCGTCACCAACTCCGGTTTATTCACCTCTAAAAAGAGCGTGTTTTCGTCAGTTCTCAGCGATTGCCCTCCCTTTAGTTGAGTGGCTTCCTCTGTCAATGACTCATTTTCCAAGACTTGGGTGACATCCGAAGTTGAGCCCGAAATAATCAAAGGACTCCCGTCCTGCAGACAGAAACTCATCTCGTATTCGTATTGGGCGCTGCATTTTGGGCATACTTTCATCTTTTTATCCTCTCAACTTATGAATTTTTCCAAGTTTTTGCTACACTATTTCGCTTATGCTACCCATTAGCATAACTTTTAGCAATTTATAATTATCAATTTCCTTTTATAATGACAAATACACAATTACAGACAAATTATCAAGAATTTATAGCAAATCGCATTCATAAAGTTCCGTTTTCCGGGATTCGCAAATTTTTCGGAATTGCCGCTAAAATGCCAAATGTCATCTCCTTAGGCATCGGCGAACCCGATTTTCCGACCCCCGAACCGATTACTAAAGCCGGGTTTGACGCAGTTTTTCAACAAAATATCGGTTACACCGCTAATTCGGGTTTGATCCAATTACGCGAAAAACTGGCCGAACATCTCAATCATTTATACAGTGTAGATTATAATCCGAACAATGAAATGATTATCACGGTCGGCGTCAGCGAAGCCATGAAATGCGTTTTTTCCGCCATCTGTAACGACGGCGATGAAATCATTGTCCCGACGCCCTGTTTTGTGGCATATGAACCGGAAATCATTTTTGCCGGCGGGGTTCCGGTCAATGTCGAATGCAAGCTGGAAAATAATTTTGAAATTACAGCCGAAGAAATCGAACCATTTATCACGCCCAAAACCAAGGCTATCTTTTTTGGTTTTCCGTGTAATCCGACCGGAGCGGTTCTGTCGCGTGAAAATGCGCTCAAAATTGTCGAGCTCGCGGAAAAACATAACCTCCTCATTATTTCCGACGAGATCTATGACCGTCTGGTTTACGGCGTTGACCACGTTTGCTTTCCGGCCTTGCCGAATGCCAAGGAACGAACCGTTCTGCTCGGCGGCTTTTCTAAAGATTATTCAATGACGGGTTGGCGTGTCGGCTACATTTGCGCCAACGCCGATTTGATGGAAGCCTTTTCTAAAATTCATCAATATTGCGTCATGTCGGCTCCGACTATTTCGCAATTTGCGGCCCTGGCGGCCCTCGACATCGGTGAGCCATTTGTCAAAGCAATGCACGCCGAATATGATCGCCGTCGCCGATTTGTGGTTTCCAGTTTGAATGAAATGGGGCTTGATTGCTTTGAGCCGAAAGGAGCCTTTTACGCTTTTCCATCCGTTGCCCGGACCGGGTTAACCGGCGACGAGTTTGCCGAAAAATTAATGGCGGAACAAGAAGTAGCAGTGATTCCGGGTTCAGCTTTTGGCAAAGGCGGCGAAAATCACGTTCGCATCGCATATTGCAAATCTTATGAACAATTGGAAATCGCCCTCGACAGAATGCAGAAATTTGTAGCAAAGGTTAGTGGTTAAGAGCGGCCTAAAAGTGATTGCCTCTCCGCAATTTGAGCCCTTGACAAGTTTTTTTTCGCACGCGCGCTCTCTGCCCACACGGATGCGTGCGCTCCCAGCACTTGCTGATAAGCACCAATGGACAATTGATAATGGACAATGGACAATGGACAATAAAATCCTAAGTGAAAGAAATTAAATAACATAATCCACTTAGCGAAATCAAAAAATTTAGGGGTGTCCGACCAATCTT
>JANOEF010000810.1:0-4422 GCA_031413075.1 Acidobacteriota bacterium
GAACCGTCTGCGACAACTAGCGCCACGAAAAATATGCCCTCCGGAGAATTAGTCAAACAATTTGAAGGCAATGAACTTCGCGCTAATCAGCAAAATCTTGGAAAACGGGTTCGCATTCACGGCAACGTGAACAGCGTCACCACCGCCAAAAACGGCAGTATTATTCTAACTTATAAAACTTCCGTCAGCACATACAGCCCGGCGCAATGCTATTTCTTTTGATGAGCTCTAACGAAGTCAAATTGACAAAACAGTAAAGTACTAACCAATGGCCAGAACGTCTTCCGGAGCAGTTATCGCAATCGGACGATATTTCAATTTATCGTCCTCTGAATAAATCTCAACCAAACTTTCGCCGGCTAATTCGCCTTGGATCAACGCTTCTGAGAGCTCGTCTTCGACGTGTTTTTGTAAGGCTCGACGAAGGGGGCGCGCTCCGTAGCTGCGGTCAGCACAAGTTTTTTCGATCAGCCAAATTTTAGCTTCGGCCGTGAGGCGAACCTTTAACGCCTGTTTGACTAAGATCTCGTTGAGTTTACCCACTTGTAAATCAATGATTTGCAGTAAATCTTGTTCATTTAATTCATCAAAAATAATGATTTCGTCCAAACGGTTAATGAATTCAGGTGAAAAGGTTTGTTTGACGGTCGACATTACTTGTTCTTCCATCTTCTCACGCGAGGTCTCGGCATTGGCCTGAAATCCGAGCGCCGTGCGTTTTTGAATATATCTGGCGCCGATATTTGAAGTCATAATAAATATCGCGTTTTTGCAATCAATCGTATTGCCTTGAGAGTCGGTCAGGATCCCGTCTTCAAAGACCTGCAAGAGAACGTTGAAAAGATCTGGATGAGCCTTTTCGACTTCGTCAAAGAGGACGATCGAATATGGCGAGCGGCGCAACTTTTCGGTTAGTTGTCCGCCTTCGTCGTGTCCGATATACCCGGGGGGCGAGCCGATAAATTTGGCCACCGTATGTTTTTCCATATATTCGGACATATCAAACCGAACTAATGCTTTTTCCGAACCGAACAAAAATTCGGCTAAACTTCGGGCGACTTCGGTTTTGCCAACCCCGGTAGGACCTAAAAACAAAAATGAACCGACGGGCCGCATCGGATTTTTCAAACCGGCCCGGGAACGGCGAATTGCCCGCGCCAGGGCTGAAATTGCCGGGCGTTGAGAAATGATCCGCTCATGTAACTGACTTTCGATTTTGAGCAATTTTTGTGCTTCTTCTTGTTTGATAGCGGTGATCGGAATTCCGGTCCAACGGGCAATGACTTCTTCGACATCTGCTTTGGTCACTTCGACTGCTAAAAAAGAATCTTCGATATTTTTTAATTCAAAAGAAAGCAATTTTTCCTCGTCAATGGTGGCTCGTTTCCAATTATTGACGGTTTCTTTCCATGACGGTTCGGCTTCATTTTGATAACGAAGTTTGGCGCGCGAGCCGGCTTCGTCCAGAACATCAATTGCTTTATCCGGCAAAAATCTGTCGGGAATATAACGATTGGTTTGATAGACGGCCGCCTCGAGAGCCTCTTTTGAATACCGAATCTGATGAAATGCTTCGTAGCGTTCTGCTAGTCCCTGAATGATTTTCAAGGCTTCTTCTTCGTTCGGCGGAACGACCTTGACCGATTGAAAACGTCTTTCGAGTGAGCGGTCTTTTTCGATTGATTTTCGGAATTCATTGGGCGTTGTGGCGCCGATACATTGAAATTCGCCCCGTGAAAGAGCCGGTTTCAAAATATTGGCCGCATCCAACGACCCTTCGGCGGAACCCGCCCCCACCAAAGTATGCAATTCGTCAATAAAAATGATGTATTGGTCGTGTTCAACCAACTCTTTCATAATCTGCTTGAGCCGTTCTTCAAATTGCCCGCGATATTTCGTGCCGGCTACGATCAAAGACAAATCAAGCGACAAAATTCTTTTATTTTCTAGAAACGACGGGACATTTCCGTCAATGATGCGTTGGGCCAGACCTTCCACGATGGCGGTTTTGCCGACTCCGGGTTCACCGATCAGGACGGGATTGTTTTTGGTTCGGCGGCAGAGAATTTCAACGATTCTTTCAACTTCTGACTCACGTCCGACCAGCGGGTCAAGTTTTCCATTGGCGGCGTCAGTGGTTAAATCTCTGGTATATTCCTGCAGATGCGGAATTTCTTTTTTGGTCGAAGTAGCCTGGGAAAAAGTCGGCAATCCGGTCTGACGGGAAATTTCTTCGCGCACCGTTTGAAGCCGTACTCCCTGGGCAAAAAGGATTTCGGCGGCAATGGAATCATCTTGCCTGAGCAAACCGAGCAAAAGGTGCTCCGTCCCGATGGCACGACTCCGCAAACGTGCGCTTTCTTCGCTGGCCAGAGCCAAAATCCGTTTAGTTTCAGGCGCCAGATGGAGTTCCGACGACTGAGGCATCTTTTCGCGTAATACAATTTTTGATTCGACTTCGCGCCGAATCGTATCAACTGTCAGGGTGGTGCGAAAGGGAAAAAATCGCGCCGACATGGTTTTATCCTCGCGCATCAATCCGAGCAGGATATGTTCAGGAGCGATTACCCTCGATCCGTATTGTAATGCTTCGTAACGGGCAAAAAATATTGCCCGCCGCGCTTTCTCCGTATAGCGTTCAAACATATAATTAGTGTTTCGACTCTCTCTAAAAAATTGAAAAAAACTGTGATTGATGAAGTCTGAACCTTATTACCAAATTTTTCAAGTGTTAAAATTTTCGGACTTGTCTAAATATAGTTGGAAAGCGCGAAAAAATCCAAAATAAAAAGGCGGACAAGTTTGATAATTCGTAACTGATTAGGTCAAGATGGATATTTTAGCTGATTAAGACTTTGATAACAAAGTGGAAGTAGAATTACCTGAAACAATTGAAGAATGTCATAGTTTGATTCGGAATCTTTTGGCGGTGATTGGCAGGATGCAGGTTGAGATTGAGGAGTTAAAGGCGAAGTTGAACGAGAATTCGCAGAACTCGAATCGTTCGTCATCGAGCGATGGGTTTAATAAACCGAAGGCGGCTTTTTCTCGTCAAAAAGGCAAACGTGGCGGGCAACTTGGGCATCGCGGAAATACTTTGAAGTGGGTGGAAAATCCTGATTTGACAGTTGATTGCGAGCCAAACAGTTGTCTGTGCGGAGAGCCTCAATGGACGGGGACAGGCGAAATCAGCGAAACCAGACAGGTTTTTGAGATGCCTGAGCCACGCTTGGAAGTGATTGAATATCGGCGAGTTAAGCGGATTTGCAAATGCGGCAGAAGTGTTTGTGGCGAGTTTCCCGAAAAAGTTGTCGCACCAGTTCAATACGGCGAAAAGGTGCAGACATTAGTTTCGCTTTTGAGCGTTCACGGATGCTTGTCCTACGGTAAAATCGGACAAATGTTCGCCGACATTTACGGTTATGAATTGAACAAAGCGACCGCCCAAAAGATGGTGCAAAAAACGTCCGCAAGGATGCCGATGGAAGTCATCAAAGGCGAAATAATCGCTTCAAAAGTGGTCAATTTCGATGAAACAGGGCTGACGGAAAACGGGAAAATGAAGTGGTTGCACAACGCCTCAACGTCAATGTGGACGTATCAATATATCCACGAGAAACGCGGAAAAGAAGCAATGACCGATGAGAAATCGGTTTTACCAAATTTCAAAGGCGTGGCGGTTCACGATTGTTGGGGAAGCTATTTCGGATTTAATGAGCTAAAACACGCGCTATGCAATGCTCATATTTTGCGAGAATTGAACGGAATTATCGAAAACAGCCAAACAAAATGGGCGATAAAAATGAAGGAATTGCTGCTGGAGATGTATCGAAAAAGTGAGTTCGGGAAAGGAATCATCGAAGAAATCAGCGAATATATTCAACGCTACGAAGCAGTTTTGGAGGCAGCGGAAAAAGAAGAACCGCCGCCGGAAAGAGTCAGTCGAAAAGGAAAATTAAAGCGGACAAAAGGACGCAATTTGTTGGAAAGATTGAGGAAACACGAAGAATCGGTGTTGCGGTTTGCCACCCAAAGTGAAGTTCCGTTCACAAATAATCAAGCGGAAAGAGACATTCGCCCGACCAAAATCAAGCAAAAAATGAGCGGCGGATTTCGCTCGGAAAGCGGGACGACCAGCTACTGCCGAATCCAAAGTTTCATCTCGAGTCTGAGAAAACAAAGCCGCCAAGTCTTTCAAGAATTATTATCGGTAATTCAAGGAAATCACTTTGAGGTTTTTCAGACCTAATCAGTTACGATAAATCAATCTGCTCAAACGCTGAAATAATCTTTTGCGCTGACGACAATCAGGTTCGCCTCGTTTCGCTTGAGACGCTTGTTCAGATATTCGGCAATCAGCGAAAAATGTTTGAGGTTTTCTGTGACGACGGCGCACGGCGGACGCTCGACGGGATTTTCGAG
>JANOEF010000811.1:0-18432 GCA_031413075.1 Acidobacteriota bacterium
GGAGATGTGGATCCGATCAAAGCGGCCAAGGGCGGACATCTTCTTTCAGATGAATTGACGATTCATTTCGGACTCCAGCCAAGAGCCAATCGCGGAATTTTTGCCATCAACGAACTACCCGATCTGGCCGGCAAAATTCAGGTCGGACTGTTCAACATCATGCAGGAAGGCGATGTTCAGATCAAGGGTTATCCGGTGCGTCTGCCGCTCGATGTGATGCTGGTTTTTAGCGCTAACCCTGAAGATTACACGGCTCGCGGGAAAATAATCACGCCGCTGAAAGATCGAATCGGGTCGGAAATTTCTACCCATTATCCGAAAGATCTCTCGCTCGGAGTAGAAATTACCAAACAGGAAGCCTGGCTCAGACGGGATGATTTTGACGGTTTTACCCTCGAAATTCCTGAATTTATCGCTGAAATGATTGAACAGATCGCTTTTGAAGCGCGGGACGATCAACGGATTGACAAGCGTTCCGGAGTGTCGCAAAGATTTCCGATAAGTGCTACGGAAGCAATGGTTTCAAATGCGGAACGGCGCGCCATTATGACCGATGAAAAAGAAATGGTTCCACGAATTTCGGATATTTATGCCGCTCTGCCGGCGATGACCGGCAAGATGGAGCTTGAATACGAAGGCGAACAGCTCGGCGCCAATCGAATGGCGCGAGATCTGATCAAAAAGGCCGGCGGAGTTGTTTTTGAAGGTTTCTTTTTAGGCATTGATTTTGCTCCGACAATTGAGTGGTTTGACCAGGGAAACAAACTTTTGCTTTCCGACACGGCTGCGGCGGATGAATGTGTGATGTTGCTCAAAAGCGTTCCTGAATTGATCGAATCAACGCTCGTTCCACTTGAATTTACTAAAAATGACAAGGCAAAACTCGTTTCAGCGTGCGAATTTGTCCTCGAAGGTCTTTACGCTCAAAACAAAATCTCGCGTAATGAAGAAGGCGGTTATGAGGCTATGACGCGAACCAAACGCGATCGGCGCGGATTGATTTATGATGATCTAACTGACCTGGATAATTATAATTGACCTGAGTTGTGGGTTAATCGGCCGTGAAAATTATCTCAAATCGAATTTTTTCGTCGAGGTTGAAAACCACAGAGTTAGCAAAGGGTGGAGTTTTTCTCATTTGGCCAAGTCTGTGGTTTGATTTGAGTTTATTAGGTTATTTGGCGGCCGGCTGATAATAAAATTCCGCACCTGGTCCGAGTGGTAATCCGACCAAATACCAGAAAATTAAAAGACCCGTCCAGGCCACAAAAAAGACCACCGAATACGGCATCATGAGCGCCATGATTGTTCCGATTCCGGCGTCTTTATCGTATCTCTGAGCAAAAGCGACAATCAGCGGAAAATATGACATCAACGGGGTAATGATGTTCGCCACGCTGTCGCCGATGCGATAAGCGGCCTGGGTCGTTTCGGGGGAATATCCTAAAATCATCAGCATCGGAACAAAAACCGGAGCCATTACCGCCCATTTCGCTGAAGCACTTCCGACCAACAAATCCAAAACCACGGTCACCACGACAAATGAAATAATCAAAGGAACCCCGGAAATATTTAGGGATTTTAGAACTTCTGCGCCTTCGACAGCTGTAATCAAGCCAAGGTTTGTCCAATTGAAAAAGGCCACAAATTGCGCCGCAAAAAAGGCTAAGACGAGATAACCCGCCAAAGTTTTCATCGAGCCTTCCATTGCGTTCATGACATCCGTATCGTT
Source organism: Acidobacteriota bacterium (assembly GCA_031413075.1). Taxonomy (GTDB): domain Bacteria; phylum Acidobacteriota; class Blastocatellia; order Pyrinomonadales; family Pyrinomonadaceae; genus JAIBCC01. Next base: position 1,733 of record JANOEF010000811.1, read on the forward strand.
TTTCAAGGTTTTGGCGCCGAGCGCATAAGCAAGGCCTATCACCACTCCGCCGAGAAAGATCACCGCCACAATTCCTTTCATAAACGGCGAATCCAGAACTCCATTTGTTTTCGGGTCGCGCAAAAATCCATGGTCGGGAACCAGACCCAACAAAATAATTGCTACCAACACTAATCCCGCCATCAAGGCGTATAACAGTCCGCGTTTCTCGGCTTTGGTGAGCGTGGTAAATTCTTCGACTTTGACATCAACTTCGCCTTTGGGTTGATACTGGCCAAGTCGCGGAACCACGACTTTTTCCGTCACGAGCGTCCCGCAAATAGCGACCAAAAAGGCGGAAACTGCCATAAAATAATAGTTGGCGGCAGGAGTCACGGTGTAAGCCGTGTCCAAAATTTTGGCGGCTTCCTGCGTAATCCCGGCGAGTAAAGTATCCGTCGGACCTAACAGCAAATTCGCACTGAATCCGCCCGACACTCCCGCAAATGCTGCCGCTAAGCCCGCTAACGGATGACGGCCGACGGCATAGAAAATAACTGCACCCAAGGGAATCACGACCACGTAACCGACATCTGATGCAACGTGCGAAAGTACGCCGGCAAAGACCACCACAAAGGTCAAAAGTTTAGCCGGAGCTTTGATAACAGCAAGGCGTAAAACCGCTGAAATAAATCCGCTGGCTTCCGCCACACCAATTCCCAAGAGCGCAACCAAAACCGTTCCGAGCGGCGCAAAACCTGTAAAATTTGTCACTAACGAGGTCAATATTTTGTGCAATCCGTCAATCGTTAAAAGACTAACCGCCTTAATTTCGGCCCCTGTTCCCGGATGTTTAACCGAAACGCCAAATCCGGCGGTAATTGCTGAAATAATAACGACCAGAGCCGCAAGGATGACAAAAAGTGTGGCCGGATGCGGTAGCTTATTACCAATACTTTCAATTTTGCCTAAGATTCGATAGACCAACGGCAGTTTTGCAATTTCTGCTTGTGTGATTTCCATTTATTCTCCCTTTGTTCGTTTATTTTTGAAACTTGACTTTTTAGTAAAGTTTAGCGTATCAGATTTGAAATTGCTAGTTTGGGCGCAAAATATTAACATCATAAAGGCACTTTTTTCATGCAGATAGACTTTTTTAATCCGCGGAGCATCATTTGTTTTGTCGCAATCTTGCAAGGTTTGATCTTTGCGGGAATGCTCGTTTTGCGGTTTTTCAAAAATCGGCAAAAGGCTGATCTCTGGCTGGCTATTTTGCTGTTGGTGCTCTGTTCAGCTCTGATGACGCCGTTTATCGGATTTGCCAATGTGTATGATCTGAATCAGTGGCTGACCTATTTTCCTTTTGCAATTGCTTATAGTTACGGCTTTTTAGTTTGGTTTTACACACTTCATTTGACCGATTCCAAACGTGGATTTACCCGCCGGGACTTACTGCCTTTTGTTCCGACGATTATTTATTTGGCGTTTCGATTCTTTCTTTTCGGACACGATCTGGAATGGAAAAATTGGTATGGAAAGACTTACGGCAACATTGTCGAAACCTTCGTTTTTGTGACCGAGCTTGTGTGGAATCTGGTATTTCTGTTTTTCTCCATTCATCATTATCAAAAATACCGCTCGTGGCTCAATCAAAACTTTTCCGACACCGAAAAAATAAAATTTGATTGGCTGAGAAATTTTCTCTACATTTTTACCGGAATTTTGATGCTCGGCGCGCTGTTCGATTTTACCAACAGTTTTTTGTTCAGACTTTCGTATTTGCAGTATTTTTATTTTGAACTCGTTTTAGCTTTAGTGACCTATTATTTAGCCGTTGCCGGGTATCTCCGTTCAAAGACGATTGAATTGAATTTTACTGAAACGCAAGCCATTGAAATTGATGAACGCAAAACGCTGTTATCCGATAAAGAACTGGAAAAACTCAAATCTAAACTCCGTGATCTGATGCAAAACGACAAACTTTATCTGGAACCGAATCTGACACTGACTGATGTCTCCCGACAGCTTGGTGTGAATTACACCGTTTTGTCATATACGATAAATAACGGCTTCGGCAAAAACTTTAATGATTTTGTCAACGAATTCCGTATCAACGAGGTTAAAGAAAAACTCAGGATAGCGGATGATTCAACCTTGCTCGGAGTGGCCTTTGATTGCGGTTTCAATTCCAAAGCGACCTTTAATCGCGCGTTTAAAAAATTTACCGGAGTATCGCCAAAAGAATTCCAGGAGATTCAATAGTCAAAAAAGTAAAATCGCGGGGACAATAATTATCCCGACATTTCCCACGCCTAATTCAAAAAATAGTATTTTCGGTATTTCTGCCCCAATAAGTCTAACATTTTTAGATGTAGCGGTTTAACGTTTAGTATTAACTTTTGTTCTCTTGTGTATAAAACGTGAATTCCACTAAAGCAGGCAAATAGCCATCTCGCCGTCGGATTTTTTACCTCTTTTCCCAGTTGATTTGGCAGTGTTTGGTTTTCTTCCTTTAACTTTTCTCTTATCCGATACTCTATCGCCGCATAGACCGATAAACACAGGGTCATGATAAACAATAAGGCTTCTACTCGTTCCGGTTTTTTGACAAAAAATGTGGCTGCCATAAATTGTGGGTCTTTCAAAAATCTAAATCCTCTTTCCACTTTCGCTTGTCCTTTGTAGTTGGCTAACAATTCTTGGTCACTCAATTTCTCTTCATCTAGTTCGTTGGTTGCCACGACAAACTTTCCTTTGCGCTCGGCTTGGGCTTCAAATTTCGCTCTCTCACAAAACACTTTCGCTCCTACCTGATATTTCTTGGTGATTCCTTTTGCCCCTTTCCCAGGTCTTCCTTGCTTTTCATAGACTTCTCTTTCTGTGTGTCCTATCTCTTGTAAAGAGATATACTTACACTTTTTCAAAAAACCTTCAGCTGCTTTTTCCGCATCCTTTTGACAATCAAATTCCACTCGACTTAATTTCAAAAACTCTCGATATTCCGCCTCACTTTTTTTGAGATAGTTTTTCTTTAGCGTCACTATTTCTCTGGTATATCTTTCTTCGGAAAATATCACCAGCCATCTTTGCTCAACTCCGCCATATTCAGATTTGACTCGCACAAATTTATGCCCTGGCGTGATATTTTCCCAATTCTCATACTTTCCGCTGACTGCTTGTTGACACTCTTTCAATGTTTCCGGCACTCGACTGATCCATTTTGTTTGCTGCCCACAATCCTTAATCGTGGATTCGGTGAAGCCCGCACTATCCATCACCACATAATCTATTTCAAACACCGCTTGCAGTTGCCCGATATGCTCTCTAACTGTCTTATTAAATGCCGTTTTGTCGCTCGTGTTGCCGTCTAAACCTTCCATATGCAACGCGATACCCGCTTGATTTTCTACTATCAAATTCAACACTACTTGATTCAAATCAGGTCGTTTATCCCGACTGTACCCTGGTCTCAGGTGAATCAAATGCTCATTAACCGCTACTTCCTTTGAATTATAAACTCCTTCAACGTGAAAATCCGTGCTATCCAAATGCGCTGTTTTTGGCTCCAACCCCAATCTCTCACAGATTTGAGCCGCCACATTCGCATACAAAGTCGTGCATCCGTAACTATGAATGGCGTCTAAACACCTGCCTAATGAAGTATCATTGAGTTGACTCGGCTCTATCCCATTCCCCAAGAGCACCTCTATCGGTTTGTCTGTAAAAAAGTCGGAAACCAGATACAAAGTCCTTTGGGTAAAACCTAAGCCATTCAATATCAACGCTTTACATAAGAGACCTAAGCTTATATCCCGTTCTTTCCCGTCTATTTGTAAGTGATTATCGATCGCTTCAACCAGTTCTAATTCGTCTATCATACCGCTCACTATTCCCAAATGAGTCAGACTCTTGCTACTATATTCGTTACTCATTTGATGAGTTTAGTCGAAAATGCTTTTTTTGAAAAAAGCCGTGGGAAATGTCGGATTATCATAAAATCAAACTCTTTTCGTGCGGTTTTGGCTCAGTTTTGGTATGTTAATAGATTGATTTATTGTCGAATAAGTCAACCATTGTGTTATGAACCCTGAAAATATTAGAAACTTTTCGATTATTGCCCACATTGACCACGGCAAATCTACGCTTGCTGACCGTATTTTGCAGTTGACCGGCGCCGTCAACGAGCGGGATATGGAAGAACAACTCCTCGACGATATGGATTTGGAACGCGAACGCGGAATTACCATTAAAGCGCATGCCGTCCGTCTTGATTACACCGCCAAAGACGGACAGAAATATGTTTTGAATCTCATTGATACACCCGGTCACGTTGATTTTTCTTACGAAGTTTCGCGTAGTCTCTCAGCCTGCGAAGGCGCATTGTTGATCGTTGATGCCTCGCAAGGCGTCGAAGCGCAAACATTGGCTAACACTTATCTGGCAATCGAAAACGATCTGGAGCTCCTTCCGGTTCTCAACAAAATTGATCTACCGAGCGCCGAACCCGACCGCATCAGGGAGCAAATTGAGAATATCATCGGTCTCGATGCGAGCGAAGCGGTTCTCGCCAGTGCCAAAACCGGCGTCGGAGTAGAGGAAATTCTTGAGCAGATCGTGGCCAAAATACCGGCTCCGAAAGGCGACCCGAAGGCACCGCTCAAGGCTCTGATATTTGACAGTTGGTATGATAGTTATCGGGGGGTCATCGTGCTTTTCCGCATCATCGAAGGAACCCTGAAAAAAGGGACAAAGATTAGATTTTTCAATACTGGCCGCGATTATCTGGTTGAAACAATTGGAGTTAACCGCCCGCGTCCGACTCCGATCGACAGCCTCTCGGTCGGTGAAGTCGGTTTTTTGACGGCTTCGATCAAAACCGTGGCGGATGTTCAGATCGGTGACACGATCACCGAATCCGCCCGTCCGGTTGATACTCCTTTTCCCGGTTTCCAAGAGGTCAAACCGATGGTTTTTGCGGGGCTTTATCCGACCGATACGGTTCAATACGAAGATTTGCGCGACGCGATGGACAAACTGCGTTTGAACGATGCTTCATTCTTTTACGAGCCTGAATCTTCGACCGCGCTCGGTTTTGGTTTCCGCTGCGGCTTTTTAGGTTTGCTCCATATGGAAATCGTTCAAGAGCGGCTGGAACGCGAATTTGATCTGGATTTGATCACTACCGCGCCGGGCGTCCGATACCGCGTGACGACCACCGATGGGGTAGTTTCCGAAGTTGATTCACCCTCAAAAATGCCGGATACGGGCCGCATCGAAAAAATCGAAGAGCCGTATATCGAAGCCACAATCCTGACGGGCGACGCGTTTCTGGGCGGCATTTTACCGCTCCTGGACGAAAAACGCGGGGTGCAGAAAAAGTTTGAATACATTACCGAAAATCGCGTCATGCTGGTCTATTCCCTCCCACTCAACGAAATCGTCTTAGATTTTTACGACCGTTTGAAGTCAGTTTCACGCGGTTACGCTTCGCTTGATTATCATTTCTCAGATTATCAGGAAAGCGATTTGGTTAAACTCGATATTCTGGTCGCCGGCGAACCGGTTGATGCTCTGGCTCTCATTTTGCACCGTGCTACGGCCGATAAAAAAGGCCGCGCAATTGCCGCCAAAATGAAGGAACTGATACCGCGTCAAATGTTTGAAGTCGCGATCCAGGCCGCCATCGGCAACCGCGTCATCGCCCGCGAATCAGTCAAAGCGATGGGCAAAAACGTCACCGCCAAATGTTACGGCGGCGATATTAGCCGCAAACGCAAACTGCTCGAAAAACAAAAAGAAGGCAAAAAGCGGATGAAAAAAGTCGGACGGGTCGAGATTCCGCAAGACGCATTTTTGGCGGTGTTGAAGGTGAGTGAGGGGTAAGGTAAAAATATTTCTCCTAAACTTGAATTTAAGACTGAAAAGATGTTAATTGTAAAAAGTTTTTTTAATCTCACATCAAACCTCAAGGAGTTTCTATGAACATCAACTTCCGACTCGGAGAATTGTTTTGCGGTCCCGGCGGCATCGCGCTCGGGGCAAAATTAGCCAGAGTAAAAAATGAATCTGCTGAATATTCTATTTCTCACGCTTGGGCGACCGATTACGACAAAGATACTTGCGAAAAATAATTTCAAACGATACAAAATCATTCGCAATAAGTTTAAAAGATATGAGTTTATTACTGAGACTTCTTCCCATTGAGCAAAATGATGAAGCATTAACATTTTCAGGTAATTTTTTTAATTGTGATAAAGATTACTTCCTTTTTGAACAATTGGAACAAATTCCTAAATCGCCTGTGCCGCCCGATTTTGAAAGTTTTTTCGATAACGAAAACGGTTATGATTATGGTGTGATTAACAAAACGCCTTACGGCGAAGAATTGACTTATGCACTTATCAAAGATTTGTTGAAATGTAACCCACATGCAGAAGCGAAAACCAACCAAGCGATTTGGGCATACTTAAAACAACTTCCGCCGCAAACAAAAATTGCACTTTATTGGCACTAAATTTTTACGACTGACTATTTGTTTATGTCTGACAAAAAACATGAAAATTACGAGATTCTTAATTTAATCGGCTATGGTTTAGCTAAGTTTGACATGAATTTTGTAAATCAGTTTGGTTACAAAACCAAAACTAATTTTTATCAAGAAATGGTTAATCAAGGAGTTGGTGAAACTGTCGGAACAATCAAAAATCGCCAAGATTTATTCGACCCATTTTTTCCTAATGAAAGAAAAGGTTGGTGGCAGAAAGGTGAGGCTTATATTCATCGTAAGGATTTTATTGACTCTTTGTTTGGTGATTATAACGTAAAAAACTACTCGGATATTGTCAAACTTTATCTACAAAATAATTTTCAGATTGATGAATTTAAAGCCGCTGTAGCTAGTCCAATAATCAAAAGCAAGTTCAAACAATTGCAATTAACAGGTCAAGAAGCAGAATTATATTTCAAAAAGAATTATGAACAAATTGAGCATTTCAAAAACGGCAATTTAGAAGATGCTAGACTTTTGGGCGATGGTTACGATTTTCAAATTCAGATTGAAACAAAATATTTTCTAGCTGAGGTTAAAGGAATTCGGAAAAGTTACGGCGGTTTCAGAATGACCGAAAAAGAATTTATTCAGGCTAGTGAATATAAGAATGATTACGGGTTGATTATTGTTAGTAATCTTGAAGGTTTGCCTAAGATGACAACAATTTTTAATCCAGTTCAAGAAATTGTTCTAGAAAAACAGGAAAGAGTGCAACAGCAAATTTCATATCATTCAAAATCAATGAATTGGTAATTATATGGAGGAGTTTTTATGTATTTACAAAATGATCACATGCAAATTATCGGGATGGTGAAAGAACGTAATAGACTTTTCAGGGCTTTGCAGGAAATTCAGCAAATTACTGAAAACAACTCTGATTCTCAATCTCAATTGATTACCACAAAATGTAAAGAAGCATTAAAAAGCGAACCGAATATACTTTCTAAAAGTGCGAAGCAATTTATAGAAGAGTATGAATGGCATCTCGAATCAATTTTAAGCGGAGAGATTTACGAAAAGTTTGAGGTTTAATAAAGATTCAAATCATTTGGCTTTCATTGCTTGTCATCACCAACAGTTTTTCTCACTTTTTGACGCAGGGAATGACCGTGAAACAAGCCATTTTTTAGAAGAGATTTCTAACTTTGAAGCCGAAATTCTCGACAGCTATTTTCAGATGAATAATGATATGAAAAAAAAGTTTGGCGGATTTACGGGCGAAATGATAATTACAAACGACGATGCTGAAATTATTCATCACGAAAAACCTGTTTGTGAAGTTGATATAGGAATCGAAAAACTGAAAGAAAGAGCCAAACGCGGAAGCCGTGAAAAATTTCTAAAAGCATTAAGCAAAGTTCCTAAAATTGAACCCGCCGAAGAAGATAAAATTGATTAAAAGTCGGTCGGGTCGAGATTCCCCAAGACGCATTTTTAGCTGTTTTGAAAGTGAGTGAGGGGTAAGAAAAATCAGGGCTTTTATCGTCAAGGATGATGCGAAAAAGTCCGATAAACTTCAGTTTGTCGAACTGTTCAGCAATCAAGACAGCTGTTGGCAGTTAGTTGGACTTTTCCCGATAGAATCCACTTTAAAAAGGGAAGTTGGGTTTTGGGTTTTCTTTATTGTCCATTGTCCATTGTTAATTGGGCATTGTTGCTTATCACTTTCCGAATATGTGCCGAAACATCAAACCTTTATACAATTTTGAGCCGCCGACTACCGAGCCGGAGATTCGGGCGGCGGTCATTCAGTTTGTCCGAAAGATCAGCGGTTTTAATAAAGTTTCGGCGGCGAATGCCGGGGCTTTTGAGATTGCGGTTGACGACATTTCAGCCGCCTCAACAAAATTGCTTGAATCATTGGTGACCGATGCTCCGCCGAAAAACAGGGAAGTTGAGCAGGCCAAAGCACAGGAACGCAATCGGCGGAGGTTTGGAGACTGAAGGTAACGCCTCAGTACAAAGTTACAGATAAAGTTTGCAAAAAGAGCGGGCGCAGAGCAACCCTTCCGGACCTGGCAATAGTTTTATCAGGTCTCTTTGCCCGTTAATTTGCGAAAAAAATATCAGTTTACAAAGCAAATTTGAGGTCGGGAAGGCCGAATCCTTTATGCCCGTGCGTTCCTGAAAATTTATTGACTATTTACTGAGTCCGCGGCGGTTTTGCGTAAATATTCTTCATATATTGCTTTGGCGACCGGGGCGGCGTGTGATGCACCGAAGCCTGCGTTTTCAATTAATACAAGCACCGCAATTTGAGGCTCATAGGCGGGTGCAAAGCTGTCAAACCAGGCGTGATCTTTGTTTTTGCCCGTGTCTTTACCGATCTCTGCAACCTGTGCAGTACCGGTCTTTCCGGCAATTTCCAGATTCGGCATTTTGATTCTGCCCGCCGTTCCACCGGCATTAACGACCCCCCACATTCCTTTCAGAACGTATTGATACTGTTCCTCGGTCATCGGGATTATTTTCGGTTCAGGATGCTGATAGATAAATCCTTCCCGGGCTTTAACATAATCATTTTCATCCGGCTCGCCAATTGCTTCGATGCCTTTAAGTTCCTTCAAAAAATGCGGAATATACATTTTGCCGCGCACTCCGATGCTGGCAATTGCCCGAATCATCGAAATCGGGGTCACTTGGACAGTATCTTGTCCGATGGAGGCAAAAACCGTCCGAATATCGCTCCATTTCCCTTCATTCTTAATAACCACGGGCGACCAATATTTCGGCGTATGACTGGTCTTTTCGTTCGGTAAATCAATGCCTGTCGGTTTGTCATACTCAAAAGTCTCAGCCATTTTGATCAGTCCGTCGAGTTTCATTTTCAACGCCAGACGATAATAATAGCCATCGCACGAATGGGTAATTGCCGACGGCAGATCGGGTGTGCCGTGATTGCCGCTGGTGTCTCGGGTAAAGCGATTGCCGACCTGAATCCCGCCGCCGCAAACGATTCGTGAATCGGTAGTTGTGATTACACCTTGCTGCAGTGCGGCAACCGATTCGGGAATCTTCCAGGTCGAACCCGGCGGATAACGTCCCTGGATGGCCCGATTCAAAAGCGGACGTTCTTCGTTGGTATAATAGTTGGAAATTTCCTTGCGCCCTTCAGGTGTCGAACTTCGATTGACAAACGCATTAGGATCAAAAGACGGAGCCGAAGCCATCGCTAAAATCTCGCCGTTATTTGGATCAATAACGATCACGACTCCGCGTTTGGTGACAGAATTAACCAGTTGGTCTTCGGCAGTTTTTTGTAGATCAAGGTCAATCGTGGTGTATAGATCCATCCCGGATTGCGGGGGAACAGATTTTATTTCACTTTGCACCCGTCCGCGGCTGTCCACTACCACTTCACGATAGCCATTCACTCCGCGCAAATATTCGTCGTAATATTGTTCCAATCCGCCCTTGCCGATAATATCTCCGGCCCGAAAATCTTTATATTCAGTTTTGGTTAATTGGGCCGGGCTGATCTCGCCGACATAACCGAGAACATGGGCTAAACCGGTTTGCAACGGATAATTTCGCCGAGGATGGATTTCGACCCGGAGTTCGGGATATTCAAGTTCATGAGATTCCACCCAGGCTATATCTTGTGAGGTGATATTTTCTTTTAAGACCATCATCTCGAATCCGGGTTGTTTTTTGAGAAACAGTAACCGTTCGCTCACAAATTTCCGGTCAAGCCCTAATTCTTTGGCATAGCTGTCAATTCGTTCGGCTGTATCAATATTTCTCAGGGCTTCATTGGCAATGATGATGTTATAAGTTGGTCGGGAATCAACCAAAACCTGACCGTGGCGGTCAAAAATTGAACCTCGAGGAGCGGGAAGCGAAATTTTGCGGATTTGTTGATTCTGGGCTTTCTCCTGATAATATTCGCCTTTATTGATTTGTAAGTGATACGAACGGATGCCGAGAATGGTCAGCAGGATAAAACCGAGGACTTTAATTGTAAAGATTCTGGCGTTTAAGTTCTGTGTTTGGTCGGCAAACTGCATAAAAAAACCGTCTCAGGCTAGACTAACAAAATCTGCAATTAATGCAATAGATTTTATTTAGCCGACAGAGTTTTTATGAGATGGTCGGCTCAGGGTGAACTCAACAATTTTAAGCTGATTTATTTGACCTCAAATTTTAACGGTGCGACGATGCCCCTCGCTTCCTCATTGTAGTAGTCATAGACAATAGACATCGGAGTCTGGGCATTGATTCCGTAACGCGGTTTGAACGAAAAATTGAATTTGCTGCCGCCTGCTTTTGACCACATATAAACAACGATTCTATCGGGTAAAATATCGTATCGGCTGAGACTCCAATCTGCATTAAAAGCTTTTTCCAGACTTTCGCGGGAGACATCTGCGCCCGGCGGGAGGCCGATTTCCGCCAAAAGCATTCCATAGCCTTGAAAACCGATGCGTTCCGCTTCGACCGAACAGGTCACATCTTCCATAATCTTGGCGTTCAATTTGTCGCATTTGTAATCCAGCCGGAGAGCGCGTGAATCGTTGATCTGACGATTGGCCGAAACCGAATCTTTCCAATCAATGTAATGCGTTTTGACGATTTGCGCCATTATTTGTGATTTGTCTGAACTCTCTATTTCTAAACGATTTGTAGTAGCTAATTTATCATTCAAAGGCAACACAATCGGCTCAATTTGATCATCTGAAATGGCCAAATCTTTCAATTTTTCGCCATTCATCGAAACAGAGATCTGTTGGTCTCTGACTTCGCCTATAAGCGGTAAAATTGAGATCCCGGAATTTGCGCCAATCATCGGTTTGTAATTCTTGGTGGTCTTCGTTCAAATCAAATTTAGCGGTAAATTTACCGTTTTCGTCTGCCTTGCCTTCGTGCGATTCACCTTCGTCAATATTGTATTTTTGTTCGCGCCAATTCCATTCGCGTTTATTCTCGCGCACCACCCGAACCTTTCCATTGGTGACCGGTTTGCCGAACAGATAGTCGGCTGACACTTCAACTTCCGCCTCTTTTTCGTTGGGTAAATAAAAGGTTTTCAGCGCTTTAGCAGTGACTTGCTCGAGAAAATGAGCGAGTTAGGATTGATTTGGTCAAAAGTCTAAACCCACTAGACACAGGACGATTGTCAGAAGTGCTCGCCACATAGAACGTAACTCCAATTTTTTGAATTATTTCGAGATATTTGGTTGAACCGTCTTGTGTGATGCAGTGAGATTTTGAAATGGTTGCTTTTTGGCAAGAGAAATTTCGTAATTGGTAATTGGTAATTGGTAATTGGTAATTGGTAATTGGTAATTGGTAATTCGTAATTCACAATTCGTACTCGAAAATAGCTCAACAGCTTTCAGCCTCCGCTGTTATCAGGCATGTAAATTACTTTAGTCTTGAGTAATCGCCAGCAACTCGCGCCTCAAGGGCGCAACTCGTACACGTAAATTCGTAATTGGTAATTCGTAATTCGTAATTCGTAATTGGTAATTTGCCGTATTTTTCGAAAATAACATCTCCGATCTTTAATCGCGACCCAAATTAAATCTTTGAAAATAAAAGTTTTGATTGCGAGAATTTTACATAATAATCTTGACAGATACTTAATTAAACCTTTATCATAATTTTTAACGATGTTTATCATCGTCTAACAGCTCTCTTCACAAATGGCATAAATCTGCTTGGAATGATTCGGTAACTTCTTACTAAACAATATTTAAGGACTCTTTTAGAAAAACGAATGTCAGCAAAACTCGGTGAAATCCTCGTTAGAGAGAACCTGCTCAGTGCACAACAGTTGCGTGATGCTTTAGAGTATCAGCGATCGAATGGCGGGCGTCTGGGTTCGAATTTGGTCAAGCTGGGCTATATTTCTGATGATGTGATTACGGCGGTTTTGTCGAGGCAGTATGGAGTTCCTTCGATCAATCTGGAGCTTTTTCAAATCGAAGAAGAAACCATTAATTTGATTTCTCAGGATGTGGCGCTCAAATACACAGTCTTACCGATTTCAAAAGTGGGCGCCACGTTGACCATGGCCATGGCAGATCCGACCAATGTTTTTGCGATGGACGATATTAAGTTTATGACCGGACTTAATGTCGAACCGGTGATTGCCTCAGAAGCCTCGGTCCAGATTGCCATCGGCAAATATTACAGCACTTCTAAATCTATCGAAGTGGTCGGCGTCGGGTTAGACAATTTTGAAAGACTCGGCAATTCAAAATCAGCCAGAAACGGTAACGGAAACACCAATGGATTTAGGCCGGATGCCAAACTCGAGCACTCGGATCTGAATGTTTCGCTCGACCGCTTTCAATTTAGCAAAGCGGATGTCGGCGAAGAGTTTGAGGTTCTCGAAGAAAACGAAGAAATTGATCTGGCCGAATTAGCCAAAGCCAGTGAAGATGCACCGGTAGTGCGCTTGGTGAATGTTTTGTTGGTTGACGCTCTCAGACGCGGAGCCTCCGACATTCATATTGAGCCGTATGAAAAAGATTTTCGAATCAGATTTCGGATTGACGGTGTTTTGTATGATGTAATGCACCCGCCCATGAAAATGCGCGATGCTCTGCTCTCGCGGATGAAGATCATGGCTAAACTCGATATTTCCGAAAAACGCTTGCCGCAAGACGGACGTATCAAAATTAAAGTAAAAATTGATAATCGTTCTCGCGAACTTGATTTTCGTGTTTCCAGTTTGCCGACCCTTTTCGGCGAAAAAATCGTTTTACGTCTGTTGGATAAAGAAAAACTGATGCTCGATATGACCAAACTCGGTTTTGAGCAAGAATCATTGGAAATTTTTCAACGCAACATTTCTAAACCTTACGGAATGGTGCTGGTAACAGGTCCGACCGGATCCGGTAAGACCAACACGCTGTATTCGGCCCTGCAAACTCTCAATACGACTGAAACCAACATTATGACGGCCGAAGACCCGGTCGAATTTAACCTGCCCGGCATCAACCAGGTCCAAATGAAAGAACAGATCGGACTTAACTTTGCGGCTGCACTTCGTTCTTTTCTGCGGCAGGATCCCAATATCGTGCTGGTCGGCGAAATCCGTGACTTTGAAACGGCAGAAATTGCCATCAAAGCCGCATTGACAGGTCACTTAGTACTTTCTACTTTGCATACGAATGATGCGCCCTCGACTATTTCACGGATGGTCAATATGGGGATTGAACCGTTTTTGGTCGCCACCTCGGTCAATATCATTCAGGCCCAAAGACTTATTCGTCGCATCTGCAAAGATTGTAAAGAAGAAGTGAGTTTGCTGCCCGAGGCTTTGATCGAAATCGGATTTTCAGCCGAAGAGGCAGGGGAAGTAAAGGTTTATAAAGGTAAAGGCTGTCAGAAATGTAACGGAACCGGTTACAAAGGTCGGGTCGGTCTTTATGAAGTAATGGAAATCACGGATGAACTCCGTGAGTTGATCATCATCGGCGCAAGTGCCATCGAATTACGAAAAAAAGCGATGGAATTAGGAATGATTACCTTGCGTCAATCGGGGTTGTATAAATTGCGCGAAGGGATTACGACTATCGAAGAAGTCGTGAAAGAAACCGTTTTGTAACTGAGGATGGAGGAAATATGTTATTCAGAGCAATTGCATTATCGTTAGCTTTATTAGTCGGAATCGGAACCATTATTCCGTTTATGACTGATTCAACTGAAGCCGGACCAAAAACCAAGAAAAAGAAAAAGAAGAAATTAAAAAAATATTCACGGGCTTGGTGGAAATGGTATCGCAAACAGCAGCGTAAAAAACGGGTCTTGTTGGCTCGCAAACGAGCGTTGCGGGCCCGGCAGATTTTGTTGGCGCGTCAAAGAGCAAACCGAGCTAAACAGGCGAGGCAGGCTCAAGCTTTTGACAAAAAAGGCGCGACCCGCGAAAAAGTTGTGGTCAGGAATAATACTCAGGGCGCAGTTTTGCCGTCAGGTAAGAAAGCTCCGGCGAGTTTTACCCAGTCCGAAGCCAACGATGCCGAAATCAGATTTAGCGTTAATGACGAGAGCGGACAGAATCTGGGCACAGCTTCACTGAAAGTTGAAGGTCGGGCGATAGGCGAAGATTCCGATGCCGGACGCAGCAAGATGATCGGAGGAGTTTCGACCAGTTCCTTGCGCCGCAATGTGATTGATAAAATGATGCGCGAAGACGGCTGGGTAGTCAATGACTATCAAAAAGACATTAACGGTAAAAAAGTTTATGTGGTGGTGGCGCAATCTTCAAACAAAGGCTTAGTCCAATCACGTTTATTCTATTTCACCGAAGTTGAAGGCAAGATTTACAGCCTGGCGACCAATTCTCCAAACGATGCTCAGGAACGCATTGCGCAAGAATCCGAAAAGGTTATTCAATCACTTCAGCGCGGAAATCGTCCTGTCCAGGCCGGACTGAAAAAATAAGTTGATGGTCATTGGTTAATTGTTAGGGGTGATATGGAAAATAAATTTCCGCGCCAATAACAATTAACAATTAACAATTAACAATTAATAAAAGCTATGAATCTCGAGCAACAACTCAACGAAAATACTATCAATCTGCCCGATCTGCTCAAAAAATTGACGGCATTGGGCGGTTCTGACCTTCACGTCACGACCAACAGTCCGCCGCAGGTTCGTGTTCACGGGCATCTCCGTCCGCTGGATGGCTTTCCGCCGTTCACGCCCGCTCAAACCAAGCAACTTGCGTATTCG
The DNA here is from genome assembly GCA_031413075.1 of Acidobacteriota bacterium. GTDB lineage: Bacteria > Acidobacteriota > Blastocatellia > Pyrinomonadales > Pyrinomonadaceae > JAIBCC01. The sequence continues at coordinate 16,947 of JANOEF010000811.1, forward strand.
GTTTTGACCGATGCCCAAAAACACCGGTTCGAAGAGAATCTCGAGCTCGATTTTTCTTTCGGTTTGAAAGGTTTGTCCCGGTTTCGGGCAAATTTATTCAATCAAAAAGGTGCGGTCGGCTGTGTTTTTCGGGCGATTCCCTACGAGATCAAATCGTTTGAAGCTTTGGGCGTCCCGCAGGTGGTGGCGGATATGTGTAAAAAACCGCGCGGCTTGATTCTGGTAACCGGGCCAACGGGTTCGGGTAAATCTACCACGCTGGCTTCGATGGTGGACAAAATCAATATTGACCGTCATGACCATATTTTAACTATCGAAGACCCGATCGAATTTTTGCACAATCATAAAAATTGTGTGGTTAATCAGCGTGAAGTTGCATCTGACACGCATGGTTTCGGAGAGGCGCTGCGAACGGCTTTGCGGCAGGATCCGGATGTCGTGCTGATCGGCGAAATGCGAGATCTCGAAACAATCGAGATGGCTCTCAGAATCGCTGAAACCGGTCACTTAACTTTTGCCACGCTCCACACCAACTCGGCCGCTTCGACCATCAACCGGATTATTGACGTTTTCCCGGCCGGACAACAAAGTCAGATCCGCACCCAGCTTTCACTGGTTTTAGAGGGAATTCTCTGTCAATCCCTGCTGCCCAAAGCCTCAGGCGACGGACGAGCGATGGCTCTCGAAATTCTGATTCCAAATTCGGCTATCCGCAATTTGATTCGGGAAGACAAAATCCATCAAATTTATTCGATGATGCAGACCGGACAGGATAAATTTGGGATGCAGACCTTTAACCAAGCCCTCGCTTCGCTTTACCTGAAGAAAGTAATCACGCTCGATACCGCGATGCAGCGCAGTTCGAACGCCGATGAACTAAAGGATCTCATTGATCGCGGGTCAGGTCTGAACCAATCTTATGGACAGGCCAAACCCGGCGCGAATTCGCAGAACCATCCGAGTCCGTATATGCAGGGCCGCACCATCGGCCAACGTCCCCCCGTCAGATAAAGAAATAACTCAACCCAGACTAAACAATTTTTTGAACTTAAAGAGGAGTTAACAGAACAATGCCAACATTTGCTTATAAAGGCCGCAATCGCCTGAACGAAATGGTTTCCGGCGAAAAAGAAGCCGCTAATCAAGAAGACCTTCGCGCTCTGCTGCGTCGTGAACAAGTCGTCATGACCCAAGCCTCTGAAAAGGGACGCGAGATCAGTATTCCCAAACTCGGACGCGGTAAAAAGGTCAAAGCCAAAGAATTAGCGGTTTTTACCCGTCAGTTTTCAGTAATGATTGATGCCGGTTTGCCGTTGGTTTCGTGCCTCGATATTTTGGCCCAACAACAGCAAAACGCGTTTTTCAGGGATGTTTTGAACCAGGTTCGGCAAAACGTCGAGGAAGGTTCAACTCTGGCCGCTTCGCTCGCCAAACATCCGAAAGTTTTTGACAATCTCTTTACTCATATGGTTGAAGCCGGTGAAGC
>JANOEF010000812.1:0-4802 GCA_031413075.1 Acidobacteriota bacterium
CAGAAGGTGAAGCAGTAAATTACATTTTTGTTGAAGAGTATCAGGTTTCACTAAACCAAACTTTCCTTGAAAATCTATGAATCTCGATTTGAGCCATCTCAACGCTAAATTAGTCTTGCCGGCTGATTACAAAACTATCGAATTCTGGCTCGTTGGGGCGGGCGGAACCGGCAGCTTTATGGCGATGAATCTCGCCCGTCTTGCCTTTGAACTTAAGACTTTAGGCAAAAGAGTAAATCTCAATATTGTTGACCCGGACATGGTAGAAGAAGGCAATATTCCGCGCAGCAATTTTTGTTTTGCCGAAATCGGCGCAAAAAAGGCTGAAACACTTGCCCAAAGAATCGCGCAGGCGTGGGGAATTGAGGTCGGCTTCGTCAATGAAGGTTTTCGTCCCGCCCTACTTGATTCCAAATCGGACGACTGGAACGCGAAACGCCTTGATTCAAACAAACTGATATTTTTGGTGGGCTGTGTTGATAATTATTTAGCGCGCAGGCAGTTGCACGAAACGCTCAAACTTCATAATGAAAACAGTTATCAGCGCATGCCGCGACTGTGGTGGATTGACGGGGGTAACGGACAGGATTCAGGACAAGTTTTGATCGGCAACCGCCTGGATAAAAAAGAGATTTGCGAATCCGCCTATAGATCGCCGATTCTTTCGCTTCTGCCTGCGCCGAGCCTCCAACACCCGGAACTGCTTGAGCCGGAAACGCTAAAATCAACAGTCCAAACTGACCAACGCTCAAACAATGGAATTACTTGTGCCGAGAGAATCCGCCGAGGCGAACAAAGTCTGAATATAAATCAGCGTGTGGCAGTAGAGATGTCGGAGGTTCTTTCAGAATTGCTTCTGACTCAAAAACTAAAACGGTTTGCCGCATATTTTGATTTAGAAGCGGGATCCGGTCGCTCCGTTTACAACACACCGGAAGCAATTACCGCCGCCGCGCACTTCCAAACTAAAACCAAACCGCGAAAAAGCAAAAATTAAAGCGGTGAGCTGAAATGAGGGAATTAACTAAAACTATGAATCAAGAAAATCTGCCAACAAATTTAAAGACAGACGCACTCGCCGGTGATATTTGGGCGATGCTCGGAGCAAAGAGCGACATTTCTGAAACACTAAATGAGCAGACCTCCAATCAATCTGAAACTGAAAAGCCGAGCGAAATGGAAAATATAGCTGATTTGGCGAGCGAAATCTTGGGCAAACTCGAACAAAAAAAGGAAATTGCCGCCACTCACTTAGGAATTTCGGCGGCAGAAGTCGAAATGATGCCGTTTGATCTGACCGCACTCGAACAGTCAGGAATTTTTCTCAACATTGATGCGACCGGATTTTCCGTCTTGAGCCGCCAGCTTGATTGGCAATCTTTAGGTATTGAATTACCGAAAGAGAAGGCTGTTTATTTAAGTCCGCCGCGCACCGGACTTCTTCCCGACGATTACCGTAAACCTCTGCTGCGGGCGGCTTCACAGGCGCATAATGCCCTTGACCGTTACAGCTTTCGATTTGCCCTGTGCGAAACCGTTCTCGGTTCAAGCGAATATCGATGGATTCCTTTTACGGCTTTTGAAGCCTTTGAAAAGGAATTCGCTGCCGCCCTTGAAACCCTCGCTCGCGCCAAATCTGCGGTCATTGAAAATTACGATGAAATTTTGGAAACGCTCCGTGAAACTTTTCGCGCTTTGGCAAAGGATTCAGCCGAAAGATTGTTGGCAACAATTAAAGATGAGCTATTTAACCGCGAAGAGTTTATCGAAACAACAGTGGCGCGAGCAATGGGAATGGTTCCAACTGTTCCGATGATTCGGGATGGAATGCGGATTAAAATGCGTCCGAAAGTCATTCTTTTAGGTTCGGAAATGCAAGCGGAACAGGTTAAATCTGCCAAATTAAAACTCGAAACGGAGACTGTTAATAAGGCTCACAATGAAATTTTTCTGGAACTTCAAGCCAACAAAGAAATTGCCGAAATCAAAGTTAAATCTGCGATTGAGGATGAAAAACGCGAACTGGAATTAAAGGCACGAATCCGCCAAATTAAAATCGAGGCAGTCAAAAATGAAATGGAAGTAGCTGTTTCGCCGATCAAAGAAGGTCTCGACCAGCTTACCAACACGATTTATGAAGCCGCCCTTGAGATGGCGGAAAAATTGAATGATTCAAAATTCGTTCCCGGCGGAACAGCCAAACGCGCTCGCGAAATGTATCGCTGGTTCAAACTGATGAATTTTACGGGAGATACTGAAGTTGAAAAGGTTCTGGCAGAACTCAATAAAATTGCCAGCCGTGAGGCAAAAACGCGGACTGCCTTGGAGATGAAGGAAGCCGTTGACGCAGTAGTTATCGCCACTTCAAAACGCTCCCGAAAACTGCTCAAAACCGAACAGCTTGATGCGCTTGAATTGTAATTTTAAGAAATTTTCGCATCGAATTCGGGGTCAATCCAATCAAATTGGAGAAAATCCGGTTGCAGGTGGGTGAAATCTTTGTCGGTGGTAATCAATGTTGCTCCGGTCAAATGAGTGGCAGCGGCAATCCAAACATCGTTTTTACCCATTGAATAGCCGTTTTTCTCGCTGAAAGAATCAATCAGAGCATATGCCTCAAACATTTCCAGCATTTCGATGGGAAGTTGCCAAAAGTAACCAAGCAGAAATTCCATCTGGTCGCGTTTTTGTTTGCCCCATCCCCATTGATACGCCAATGAACGAAGTTCACCTTCGGTGACAGCATAAATTGATGGTCGCGGATCAGCAATCAGTGGGGAATATTTGTCCCTGATTCTTTCGCCTACCCGGTCGCTGCGGACGAGATGAACCAGAATGTTGGTGTCGTAAATTATTGTATTTTCCACTTGGATTAGCTTAATTTTTGCAAGGCAGTGAAAACTTCCTCATCTGTTTCATCGCCGGGAATTTTGCCGAATACGACATCAATGATGCTCTCATTTTCGGGCAAATGACGTGGAGGTTTAGCCAGTCGAAACATTTTTTCCCGCACAGCGGCAGTTTCTGTGGGTGTTCTGGTTTTCATTTGGGCGAGGGCGCGAGAAAAATACTGTGGATCATCTATGTCTGTTTGCAAGCGTTTAATCTCAATTTGCTCAGTCAGCAAGTCTTTGGCGTAATCTTCAGGCTGCCGACCACTTTGTGCGGCAAGCTCTTTAATCGCAACTTCAGTTTCTACGGAAAGTTCAATGGTTAGACTCATCAGACACACCTCCTCAAAAAATGTCTGAAACTATTTTAACACAACATTTTGATTAATTTAAGCGATTTTCGACAAGCAAACGGACTTTGAATATATGCCTATAATTTTAAAACAGAGTTTTCTTTTTCACTACAACCCGACGATAAATTCCGATAAGGTCTTCAATGTATTTGTCATTGAAAATGAGGACGGCACCTTTTCGGCAATCAGCGAATATGGGCGGAGCGGAACGAAATTGAATGTTAAACCACTCATCGAAAATTGCTCACTTTCGCTGGCGGAAAGCCGTTTTTCGGCAAAAATAAATGAGAAAGTATATCACCAGAGAACTCCTTATTCCCATACCTTAAACCCTTCAACCAGCCCGACTTATCAAAAACTTATAATAAGCGCGAAGGCTTCTTCCGTCACAGGTGAATCAGCAAAAATTCTTAACTTCAAACCGGCAGAAATTTTGGCACCTTCAGAAAAAAAAAGCGGTGAGCAAAAAGGTATTGAAGAGGGCGCAAAACCCCCGAAAAAAATCGGCGTTTTGAACTTAAATCAGCTTGACGCTTTGGAAATCTAGGCTTTCTTAATTTTCGACCATCAAACACAATGACAAATCAATCCAGCGAAGCCAAAATTTTGGGCGAACTCGACACGCTCATCCGGGCGCGTTACACCTTGCTCGCCGTCAACACTTACGAAGAAGGACGGCTCAAGGAATGCCTGCTCGAATTGATGACTTTCGAGAAACACCGCGAAAAACCACTCTTTTATTGGAGTCGAACACAAGGAATCGTCAAAATCATTGACGAAAATTCCAATGGCGTGCCGCTCAAAGAGGTCAAACCAATTCCCGAAACACAAGACCCGATGTCCGCACTTGAGTTTATTGCTGACCAAAAAACGGGAATTTTTCTGCTCTGTGATTTCGCACCCTTTATCGCGCCTTACGGTCAGGAAGACCCGGTGTTAGTTAGGCTTTTAAGAGAAATCGCGTGGAAACATAAAATCACGAAAACAACGATTCTTTTCACCGGACCGAGTTTTCCCGAAATCAAAACGCTGGAAAAAGAGGTTTCGTCGGTTGACCTTGATCTGCCGCAAGAATCGGAAATTATTGATACGCTCGAGCTTCAATTAGAAAAATTTGCCAAAGCAAACGTCAAAACCGATTTAAGCACGGAAACACGAACGAATTTAATTCAGGCACTTTTGGGGTTGACCAACGAGGAAATCTCAAACGTCATCGGGAAAGCCATCATCAGTTGCGGCGGATTTGACGATAAATCGCTGGCAATCATTCTCGACGAAAAGAAAAAGGTCATTCGGGGCAGTTCTGCACTGACGTATATTCATCCCGAACCGGCAAATTCTTTGGGCGGTTATCAATCTTTACGGGAAATCTTAAAAAAAGCGGCTCACACCTTTTCGCCCGAAGCCAAAGCACGCCAGGGTGCAATTCCCATTTGTCCCCCCTCATTTAGAAATTTGTAATTGTTTGCATGACAAATTTCCATCTGCCTGAAAGCAAGGCGCAGCGCAGAAATATCAACCCATCCAGATTTTCCTCTTTCCAAAAACACGAGGCTGA
>JANOEF010000813.1:0-6231 GCA_031413075.1 Acidobacteriota bacterium
GTGCAAGATTTAAAAGTAAATCTGGATTTCATCTCTGCTTCGGTAGAGATGTGGATTGAAACATTGGATCAAATTTTAACAGGGCTTGAGGTCGAAATTTCATCTCTGCTTCGGTAGAGATGTGGATTGAAACTCAACTGGCAATGCAAGCAAAGCGGGATCATCAAATTTCATCTCTGCTTCGGTAGAGATGTGGATTGAAACTCCGTGATTGGTGGCTCAAACTCACAGTTTAGAATTTCATCTCTGCTTCGGTAGAGATGTGGATTGAAACTTTCGCTGGCTCATACGCTAAAAGGATAATTCCAATTTCATCTCTGCTTCGGTAGAGATGTGGATTGAAACATTTAGCTATTCTCTTAAAATACTTGTTGACATATTTCATCTCTGCTTCGGTAGAGATGTGGATTGAAACTCTTCATATTCATCCTCATAAGCTAACTGTTCGCCCGGATTTCATCTCTGCTTCGGTAGAGATGTGGATTGAAACGGTAAATCCGCCCAAATCGGTTCGTCAGGTAATTATTTCATCTCTGCTTCGGTAGAGATGTGGATTGAAACTCAAGTTCTTTTGAAATTATTTCAAGAAAATCAATTTGATTATGGGCGTCCTTCAAGTGCCCTTTTCTTGTTTGGGTGTCTGGTGATCACGCACCACCAAAAGGCTTCGTTATTCGATAAATTTTCGTTTCAATTATTAATCGAGAATATTTTGCGCCATGGGCGTCGCGTTTGCGTAAAAGAGGGCGTCATAAGGGGTGGAATAAGACTGGTCTATCGAAGCCAGCATATCGCTGATCGGAATCTCGACGTCTTTGTCACCCCACGGGTTATTAAAGTACGCGCTATTGCCAGCGATTCCGGTAATTACCACGCAATGAATTCCGGCGGCATTGGCTGCCTGTTTGCCGCCGCGGGTTGGTCCGTAGTTAAAATTTGCAAGAAAGTGATTAAGCACTAACGGTCCAACCTGGTTCAGCAGTGCTTCGAGACGTGCTTTGTCGAACGCCTGGGCGGGTTTGGGGACGAGCGTGAAGCCGGCTCTTTCTAGGCGTTGCTTGTAGAGTCCCTGCACGGCGGCCGCCGGAATGCAGGAGTTGTTCGGATCGTCACCACCGGTCAAAAATGGGGTATCGAAGTCACCGCCGGCAGTATTCTGCCAATATTTCTGAACCATAGCCGCACAGACAACATAACAAATTGGGCTGACCGACTGAGTCAGCAACGGGACTTTGTATCTCATCGCAATATTCCTCGACTTTTAATTATCCGAAATGGTTTCCCGACTCTTTTTCGGCATATTTGCCAATTTCGTGACTGAGGTTGACTATACATTAGACGCAAAGCCTTTGTAAATAATTTGTTGAACAAAAAAGCTTGAGTTTTCGGGATGACCAGATTTTAATGAGAGCGGGTGAATTGCAAAAGTTTAGAGCAGAGGCCGTCAGAAAACTAAGGAGTTTATCAGTTATGAAAAGAAACATTGGTTTGGTTGCCGTTTTAGCGGCTTTAAGCGGACTGGTTGCGATGACAGGTTTTGGGCAGGGTTCGAGGGTGACAGATTTTGAAATTGAAGCAGATGATTCGCCGTATAATGGCGGAAAACTCTTGATTACGATCAATGGAAAAAAACGCCAGATTACAAGGGTGGCACAGGACGCGTGGATCATGAATGGTGGAAAAGAAGTAGTTTATTCAGTTAATGACCAATTGCGTGGGTTTGAGGGGGAAGGGCAATCGCTCAAAATTTACAATGTGGCAACCCGTAAAACCCGTCATCTGCTGGCCGAAGGCAGTTTTGTCACGGGTTTGACAGAAGCGAAATTAAGCAACGGGGCGATGGCCTTTTTGGTGAGTATGGGCGATGGCGGCCTTGGCGGTTCGTATTTTGCGGTGGTTGACCCCAGGCGCGGACAGGTTTTGAGTCTCAATTTTGCCGAATTGCTGGCGGTCAACGGCGATCAGATAAATTTGGCTTTTTATCTCAATGAAGATTGGGCAGCAATAAACGACGAAAGAGATTGGGAAAATATCAAAAGTCAAAGTGCCATCGCAAAGCCGACCAAAGTTAAGCCGGAAAAAACTGAAACCCTGAATTTGAAAAAAATTCTCAAAAATAAAGTTATCTATAACAAAACAAACGAAGAATTAGGCCGGGAATACGATCGAAAATACAGCAATTACACCATTTATCTTTGGCGGCCGAACGATAAAGTCTCGGATAAAGAATATTTTTTAATGGCGGTTGGCCGAGAATTCTCCAAGACAATTTCACCTCTCCGGGTGACGCTTGAAGCTCTGTTTGCCGGAGCTACTAAATATGAGCTTGAGACAGGTTGGGACTCGGCGGTTTTCGGAATGAAATTTGTTGGCGTTTCGTTAAAAGAGGGCGTGGCCACGATTAAATTTTCACAGCCGAAAGCGAAAAAATCAATGCCGTCGTTTGCGCCGAAGATGTTTTTAGAAGCGGTCGAAAAAACGGCGAAACGATTTACTTCGGTGAAGGATGTGAAAATATGCGAAGTTGGCGGAACCGGGTATGCGTTTGAGGTTACTCCCCAAATTCCAAAATGTCAGGAATAAGGTAAAATAAAATAATAAATCGAAGAGCGGTGACTGAGCCGCTTTTTTTATGGGGAATTATGATCGTTAAACTGGCAGAAGGAAAATTAAAAACAAAATTTGGGGAATATCATGAGATTCTCTTTTACAACGGACAAAAAGAATCAATTGCCTTGATTCTGGGTGAGGTCAGGGAGGGCGAAAATGTGCTGTGCCGGGTTCATGCCGCGTGTCTTGCCGGACATAATTTCAACAGCATCGAATGTGAATGTCAGGCGGAAATGGATATTTCGCAGCAACTTATCGAAAGAGACGGGAAAGGAATTATCATTTGGCTTGATCAGGAAGGCCGGGCCAACGGGCATTTTGCATTGCTCAAAAGCAAAGAGCAAAAGGCCGCCGGACTGTCGCAGGCGGAGGCCTATGAGGCGGTCGGGTTCAAGCGCGATGCGCGAGATTTTACCGTAGCGGCTGAAATGCTCAAAGAAATTGGCGTTGGGTCAGTCCGGTTACTGACCAATAATCCGCAAAAGTCTGAAAATCTTAAAATGCAGGGAATTAATGTCAGCGGGATTAAAGAAATAAAACTATAACTTGAGTCAGCAACACTTTTCTAGTTTAATAATCAAAAGACTTTAAGGATTAGACCTGGGATTTGGAACTTAAAATATGTATAAATTAGTTTTGATCAGACATGGCGAAAGCGTCTGGAACAAAGAAAATCGTTTTACCGGATTTAAGGATGTGGATCTTTCGGAAAAAGGGCGGATCGAGGCGAAAGCGGCGGGTGAACTTTTGCGAGACGAAGGTTTTACTTTTGATGTAGCTTATACCTCAGTTTTGAAACGGGCGATTCGCACTCTTTGGTCGGTTTTGGACGAGTTAGACCTGATGTGGATTCCAATCGTCAATTCATGGAAACTAAACGAACGTCATTACGGCGATTTGCAGGGCTTGAACAAATCCGAAATGGCGGAAAAATTTGGCGAAGAACAAGTTCACATTTGGCGCAGAAGTTATGATGTGCCGCCGCCGGCGATGTCCAAAGATGATGAACGGTATGAGGGCAAATTGGCGAAATACGCAAATATCGAAAACTTTCCACAGACCGAGTGTTTGAAAGACACCGTGGAACGGGTGGTACCGTATTGGGAAACCGAAGTCGCCCCTGCCATCAAATCCGGTAAACGGATTATCATTGCCGCACACGGAAACTCTTTGCGGGCGTTGGTTAAATTTTTGGACAATATTGCCGATGATCAAATCGTTAAGATGAATATTCCAACCGGCGTTCCGCTGGTTTATGAATTGGACGAAAATTTGAAACCGATCAAGAGTTATTATCTGGGCGATACCGAGGCTATCAAAGCCGCTCAGGAAGCAGTCGCCAATCAGGGAAAGGCGAAATAGCACCAGCGCAAACTTTAAAAATAACAACAAAAATCTGACCTGGTTTGAAACCCGATCAGATTTTTATTTTTTTAAGCCCCGGTCTATTTGAAAATTGATCCGAAAACTTTTTTGAGCAAGTCCGTGGTTCTGCCAATCGGGTCTTTGCGGATTTTCTTTTCTTCTTCGGCAACCATATAAAATAAGCCGTCGAGGGCTTTTTGGGTGACGTAACCATCTAAATCGGTTGCATCTTTGCCGAGCAGTTGCGAGGCAAACCCAAGTTTGCTCGTCATATCCTTGTATTTTTGGGTGACGCCGACTTGCGCGGTGAATTGTTCGACAATCGGACGGAATTTCCCCCGCAGAGTTTCTTCGCTGGTGCGGCGGAAAAATTGGGTGGCCGAATCGTCCTGACCGCTGAACAAAATATTTTTCACATCGGTAAATGTCATTTGTCTGATCGAATCGGTAAAAACATCAATCGCCACCGGAACCGCTTTTTCAGCCGCCCGATTCATTGAAACAACAAATTCGTCAACCATTCTGCCCTGTCCGGCGAAGCGTAAGGCTTTTTCAATATTTTGGAGTGATTTCGGAAGCGGAATTTTAACCCGGGTATCATTTAAAAATCCGTTCTCTCTGCCGAGCGTGTTGACGGCAAATTTTATTCCGCTAAACAGCGCTTCTTTTAGGCCGCCGGTGATTTCGTTATCGGATAAAGTGGTATTTGAAGCAGTTTGGGGTTGCACCGGAGGGGTCGAAATATTCGGATTCGTGGTGTTCGGCGCGGTCGTTGGTGCAGTTTTGGCCGGGATTGGTTTTTTGGTTGTTTTTTTCTTTTTTTTGGTTTGAGCCAACACCCCGTTGGAAAACGCCAAAGTTATAGTTACCATCAGAAAAAATTTCAATATTCGCATTATTTTTCTCCTCGAAAGGTCTTTTGGAAAAACTCTAAAACCTTTTGCTCGTATTCTTTGGGGGCGTTTTTCAGCAAATCTCCGTGTTCCGCCCGGGGAACGATCCAGAGGTCTTTTGGTTGATTGGCAGCGTCAAAAAGTTGTCTGCTTTCTGCCAAAGTAGTATGTTGGTCGTGTTCGCCAACGATAAAAAATGTCGGACAACTGACACGATTCATTTTATCCAGCGGGCGTAGTTCTTTAACTGCAACTCCGAGCCGAACCGGGAATTGCGCTGTCAACAATGGCGAAAGATTGTCCGCGCCTTTGAAAAGCCACAGATTGAGCCGGTTTTCGACGGCTTTTTGAATGGTCGGATAAACCATTTCGAGAATTAAAGCATCAACCGGGCCCGGTTCCTTTTGCAATAGAAAGGCGGCGCCGCCCATCGAAATTCCCAAAACTCCGACTTTTTCATCCGGCAATTTTTGGCGAATAAATTTTACGGCGGCCGCCGCGTCCCGGCTTTCCAGGTATCCAAAAGTCAATGATTGACCAATACTTTCACCACTTCCTTGAAAATCAAAGGCCAAGACCGAATACCCTGCGTTTCGTAAAAATTTGATGCGGTCAACCAATTGCAAACGATTACCGCGAAGTCCGTGCATAATTACAATCGCGCCTTTGCCGGCTTGGCCCGTGATCAGCCAACCTTTGATATTTGTTCCTGATTCGCTCGGAAATTCAACATTTTCACAAGCCAACGCGTCCGGGCAATTTCCTACCCTGACCGGCACCGGTGAGGTCAGCGTAGTTCCTAGATACCAAGATCCGCCGATGATTAAAAGCGGAATCAAGATAATTATGGCGATGATGAACTTTTTCATATTTTAGGAATCTCTTTTCTTTCGCATCAAAACAGTTCATCCAACGCTTGTTCAACCGTTTTCACGCCAACCACCCGAAGTCCCAACAATTTTTCTAAACCCGTTTTGTTGGTCATCGGCAAAATCAGCTTCTTAAAACCGAGGCTTTGGGCTTCTCTGGCCCGAGCCTGGGCTTGCAAAACTCCGCGAACTTCGCCAGTCAATCCGACTTCACCGAAAACGGCCACGTCAGCCGGAATCGGAAGATTGCGAAAGCTCGAAGCGATCGAAGCAATTACGCCTAAATCAGCCGCCGGTTCATCTATTTCCAAACCGCCTGCGATATTGACAAAAACATCATCATTACCGAGATTAAACCCAACTCTTTTTTCTAAAACCGCGATCAAAAGCGAGAGGCGATTGTAATCAAATCCCTGAGCCATCCGGCGGGCGTTGCCAAATTTGGTAGTTGAAACGAGTCCCTGAATTTCGACCAGCATCGGCCGGGTGCCTTC
>JANOEF010000814.1:0-4389 GCA_031413075.1 Acidobacteriota bacterium
CGGTTTCGCCCCTCGTCATCTCAGCCGTTAGGCAGACGACGTCGGTCGTCCCCCAATAGAGAATCATTATGAGCAATAAAGCTGAAGGTGTGGTTAGCAGCTTGGCAGCCGTTTTAGTCCTTTTCACGACTATGCTGGACCCCCGAATTTCCGTTGGTTTGGCTGTGGCCTTCTTGGTTGGGTTGGGCATCTACCATCTTGCACGGAAGGACTGACCATGAGTCTGATATAAACACTTCGCCGAACAAGAAGCTGAGGCTCATAAGGAATTCATCGTTAATAAAATTGTAAATCGTAACGGTTTTTGCTGCATGATTTTCTTGCGTTGGGGGCGGCAAATCGGTTAAATTGAATCAGTAGATAAAGGTTATTATACCGATTCATTCCGTAAAAAACGCCAAATATGAGTTCGGGATAATCATAAGTTATACGGCAAAGACAACGAGATCACTACTTTCTGCAGGGGAGCGCCATGGCCATTGACATCGATAAACTGACCGAAGCTGAACTCGTTGATCTCAACAATCGCATCGTGGAGAGACTGAGGTTCTTGTCGCAGATGCGTGCGCACAAGGAGATGCTGGAGTTCAAGATCGGAGATCGCGTTGCATTTCAACCGGCAGGACGAGGCGAGGTGGTTGGGATGTTGACCCGTTACAACCGAAAAACCGTCACGGTGATCACCGAGGATGGCCAGCGATGGAACATCTCGCCAGTGTTTATCCGCAAGGTCGCCAAGGATTCGAAAGGCGGTGGTAGAGGAAACGCCAGCGAGTTACAGAAGAAGTGACGTGTAGTCCGTATAACACCATATTGGAGCAGGCCGTGGAATGTGGCAGACGCGTTGCAAGTAGCGTCATTGCATTATCCGTTCGCGGTGTACGGCCGCTCAATACAACTTGAGGCGTGCATATCGGATTTTTGTAGTAAAGAAAAGCAATGATTTGTTTGAGGGCAAATGAACAAGCAACAACTATTCGCATTATTGGAAGAGCAACCACCATCAAAAATACTGGAACTGCTCAAAGACTCATACAATAAAATGAGCACTGAGCAACGTAAATTGATATTTGGTCAACTCGTCAAGAAGCCAAAACCCATAATAATTGTGACTAAAAACGTAATTAAAGAAGTAAAACAGTTTTATGAAGATTCTTTGGGAGGACGATACTATGCCTCCTTCAATATAAACTCAAAAAACTTTCGGGACATACCGGAGGAAACAGAGGAATGGTTTAGCCGCCTCAGCGAACTGCTCAGAGATAGTGTAAAACTTTCAGAACGAGGGGAAGATGAGGCGGCAGTTGAATGCTTCAAACTGCTGAATGAGTTGATTGATCGGATGAGTGATGGGGAAGAAATAGTGTTTGCAGATGAATACGGCACTTGGATGATTTATGATGATGAGAAGAAGCGTATAAAGGCTTATGCGACATCTCTGGCGAAAGTCGCAATTTCTGAAGAATTTACTGAAGCTATGCTGCCGATAATTCGTAGAGACAGTTATGAGTCATTTTCCAGCGACGCATACTCATTGATTAGGCTTGTTGCCAACAAAGAGCAACAGGCAAATTTGGATGAAGAACTGAAGAACCAAAAAATTAGGATAAAGACCAAGTTGTAGAGACGTCAATAGGTTGACCAAAACTTTGCCAAACATTTTTGCCTTACGTATCAGGAACAACGTTTTTCTTTTCAGTATAAGCACGGAAGCAAAAGTTATTAGATATAATGAAAATAAAGAAAAATTAGAAAATAATTGAACAACTTTGGTATTGGAGTTTTCTTTAATGTACATTGTACATATTCCATTGTGCAGTGATGCTTAACTATCCGTGAAATTTCGCGAAATGTGAGGCGTGTCCGTGATTGAACACTTGGCGATTCTCAATTTTCTCATTTTCTTCCGCCAAAAATTGAAAATTCGGCGATACAAGAGCGTGAAAAATTTCGTCCATTCTTTCGGGCGGGTACGGCATATTGTTATCGAGCCACCATTTTAACTGCTCAAAGATTGTCGAAGCCAAATGGTTTGCCAAAATCGGGACGGGAATTGACGGTTGCGGTTGGTCGGTTAAAAATTGCGTCAACGATTTTTCGATGCCTTGTGACAAATACTCCACGCCGGTTTTGAACATTCGTTCAATTTTACTCGATTTGACCAAAGCCCGGTAAAAAGGATGAACGTCTTTGAGGTGTATAAAGAATTCCCGGATTGGGACGAATCTGTTTTTTCCGGCATTTGCCCAATCAATGTGCTGCACGATTCCTTCCAGAAATCGCGTCCAATCGCCAAACAATAAATCTTCTTTGTCTCGAAAATGTGCGTAAAAGGTTGATCGCCCGACATTTGCGCGGTCAATAATGTCCTGCACCGTGATTTCATCAAAGTGTTTTTCCTGAATCAGTTGAATCAGCGAATGTCTTAAGGCAACCCTCGTACGGGTTGAACGGCGATCATCTTTTTTATTTTTCGGCATCAACCCATTATCGAACATTAACCCGGCAAATGTCCATTATCGAACATTTTGGTGGGTGGCATCTATTGTAAGTTTTGGCGCGACTTTCTAGACTTTAACTCACAGCTCCCGGCTGGATAAAAAATTTTAGGAGATATTTTAATGAAATCAGCAATTTATGGAATGGCAGTGATTCTCGCGTCTTTTGGCGTATTTTCGATGGCAGCAATTCATCATACGGGTAAATCGTCTGCCAAAACGGTGACAATTTCGCACGACCCGGACGGAATTACGGGCGAGTGGGATGCCAGTTTAGAAGCGTTTGGCACAATTACCAAAGTCAAAATAGTTTTGGATTGTGATGATAATAAACTGAGCGGAACGGCGGAATCGGGACATACCGGCGCCGGCACGATTAGCGACGGTAGTTGCCAGGACGGTAAAATTAACTTTATTGCCAAATTTGCCAAACACGAATCAGTTTCGTTCAAGGGCGAAGTAAAAGACGGCAAACTCATCGGCGAATATGCCACCGAGGGCCGAGTCAGCAAATGGGAAGCCGTTAAAAAAGTGAAAACCGACGCGCCTGCAACTGCGAAGCCTAAAACAAATTCGGATGGAATTTCGGGTGACTGGGAGGCGTCTTTAATCGCCAATGATACGAATGCTGGTTTGACCATCAAATTAAATCTTGAAGGAAGCAAGATTAACGGAACCTTTGAATCGGAACATCTCGGAAACGGAACGATTGAAAACGGCTCCTGGGCAGATAATAAAATCAGTTTTTCAATTAAATCAACGCCAGCCACCATTAACTTTAACGGTATTTTGAAAGATGGAAAACTTACCGGAGATTTTAGTGCCGGAAAAATGACGGGAAAATGGGAAGCCCAGCAGAAATAAAGGTGATTGTCCGCGAAATGCGCGAAAGGCCGCGAAAGGGCACTTAAAGGAAGCAATTCTTTTTCGGGTCTTTCCTGTATTTGGCGGGCAATTTTCGTCTTTTATTTTTTGGTTGTCCCAACTAAAAACTCTTGCAAAGAGTGGTTAAAACTGATATTTTGAGTTTTCAAATGGCAAATTTAGAAAGCGAATATCAAAATTTAAGAGACGAGGCCACCATTTTGGCGGGCGAACCAGCGGATATTCCGCAACGGGCGGCGATCCTCCACGACATTTTTTTGGACTCGGCGGGCAATCACGGTTTTGCTGAAATTGCGACACACGGCGCGCTCTGGGGCTTTAATTTTTTTGAGACAACCGGAACTCTTGGGAACTGGATTTCTTACCGATATTTTTACAATTCTAAAGAGATGAAATATCGCCACGGTTTATTACAGGGTTTTGCCGATGGTTTCAAAACTGCGAACCGCTCGGTTTTTATTGATACTTATTCAAACTATTATTTCGTTAAAAAATACGGCGTAGAAAAAGAATCCGAAACGATTTTCAAGCCCGAATTATTAGACGCATTACGCCAAATTACAACGGCTGCCAAAGAGAGCAAATTACTCGATACCGACACCCGCCGCCGTCTCTTTCAAACCACTCTGCAATGGGAGCAGGAAACGACCGTGGCGCCGGCCGTGAAAGCCGAAATCGCCAAATTTGATTGCCCGATCTTAAAAAGGCTGGTGCTCAAGCCATTTGTCCGGTTCAGTTATTTTCCCCGCTTTAAGATGTTTTGGTTCAAAAATTTCAGCGAAACAGAAGAGCGAATCCGCAATGCTCACCAGTGTTTTGAAATTGCCGAAAAAGTCGGCTGGATGCAGGTTTTTGAATCAATGAAAAAATATCAAGTTCTGGACAATAATTTCTTTCAGAATCCACTCGAATTCGCCCTGAATCTGAAGAAAAAACTTTTGCCTTAAGTAGCCTACGTCACAAAATAAAAATTACTACATTTAGTAAAATAAAGCCGGAGTACTGG
>JANOEF010000815.1:0-6121 GCA_031413075.1 Acidobacteriota bacterium
CAAATCGGTGATTTTTTAGGTCGGGTTGGGACGGTTAGTCAAGCCTTTGTCTCAAATGCTGCCGGAACCGCTTTTGAAGCACCGGGAACGCCTTGGGAATTCCAACATTTTTATCGTGAATTTGATTTTTATTTTCAAGATTCGTGGAAGGTTAAGCAAAACCTTTTGTTAGACTTAGGTGTCAGATATGAAGTCAAACTATCTCCATCTTCAAGTGGACTTCCCATTTTAGCTCCGAGTCAATTGGTGGCTTTTGATGGAACTCCAAGTAATACAGTTAAATGGACAGAAGGAAAACTTTTTCCAAATGACTTAAATAATATATCGCCTTCCATCGGTTTTGCTTGGGATCCCTTTAAGAAAGGTAAAACATCCATTCGGGCAAATTACCGACTGGCGTATGACCGTTTGAATTCACAGGTTAATGGGGCGCAACTTTTTCAAAGCGCACCGGGTAATAATGTAGGTGTGACAAACACCGCTTTTGGTCAAGCAGGGGGATTGTTGAGAAACGGATTACCGGTCTTGACCCCAACTACCACGCCTACGATTGAACGCCAACCGGTAGCTTTTGGCTCAGGTTTGCAGACGGTTTTTGACAATCGTTCTGAATATCCCGAAATTCAATCGTGGTCGGTTAGTTTCCAACAAGAATTGTTCGGCAGTAATTTATTGGAGGTTAATTACCTCAATAAACGGGGCGAACATTTGTTTGGGGCTTACAATGCTAACGAAGCTAATATCAATGCTCAACCAGCCGGATTTACTAGCTTTTTGACTGAATTCAACGCAATTCGGGCGAATGCGGCATATAACAGTCCATTGATAAATGCACTCTATACCGGAAGTGCGGCAAATAATGCCGGAACTGCAACCTTTAGGTCAACTAACACCGCAAATATTGCTAACGGAAACGTAGCTTCGGCAGCAATTTCTGCTTCGAGTCGAACATCAGGCACGAGTCAATTAATTGCGGTTAATGGTTTTAGTCCATTTTTATTTGTTCCATTTCCACAATTTGGAGGACTTAGAGTATTAGAAACTAATGACATTTCCCGCTACCAAGCGTTAGAAGTCAACCTAAAACGCCGATTTTCAAAAGGATTGAGTGTGCAAGGAAGTTATGTTTGGTCATTGTCAAAAGATTCTAGGTCTTTTGATCCTACATTCACAATTGCCAGCACGGGAAATCCAGTATCTAATTTAACATTCCAATCTTCTAGTAGCACTCCTTTCAGAAACAATGATCGAAGTTTGAATTATGCCTGGTCAGATTTTGACCGTCGGCACGTTTATAATCTGTCGTTTGTCTATGAACTGCCGTTTGGTAAAGGCAAAATGCTGGCATCTGATATTCCGGCGGCACTTGATTGGCTGATTGGCGGATGGCAATTATCGGGACTTGCTAATTATTCCTCGGGTCGTCCGTTCACAGTTTATTCTGGATTGACAACTTTTAGTAATAATGTTTCAACGCCGGCGAATTGTAACGGATGTCCGCGTGATTTGGGGGCGATTGTTGAAGAAAGCGGCACAACTTTCTACTTTGATGCGGCAAAACGAGCGATGTTCACGCAGCCCAATCCGGGTGAGTTTTCAAACACCGGACGCAATTATTTTATTGCTCCGCCCGAATTTCGTTTCGACACTTCGCTTTCAAAGAAATTCAGAATTACCGAAAAAATGAATTTTGAATTGCGGGTTGATGCAAGAAATGTTATGAATAGCGTGGTCTATGGATTTGGAACTGCGGTTGTAAATTCATCCACTTTTGGACGTATCAGGACTGATATATTAAGCGCAGCCAGACGTTTTCAATTTTCGGGGAAAATTAATTTCTAGTTGAAAATTGAATCTAACTTCAAACTCCGGAGCCTAAAAACTGCGGAGTTTTTTTATTGAGGTGCAACTCTGGATAATTTCGAGGCATCAACTAATATGGCCGAGAGTCGCAAATGTGTTTGTTTATTATCTGCGACGATCAGTCTTTCTGGTTCCTCCTGTTATGTTGGAAATGCCCGTGGTGATTGACAGACACCACGGGCATTTTTGTTTTGAAGATGAAAAGTTAAGAAGTTACCTCTCAAATTAATTGCCAAAGTAGAATAAGAATTATTTCAAGTGACCTCTTTTACTGCTACTCCACTGCCACTGCCACTGCCACTGCCACTGCCACAGCCACTGCCGCTTACCTCTGTTTTTGCAAGGTTTTACGGGCAGTCAGGGCTAGATTTTGAGCCCGGGGGAGTGCGTCAACGGCTTTCGCCACCTGAATATCATTTTCTATTAAAACCTGATTAGCCGCTACCGTCCCAAAATTTGCCGTAGCCAGATTGTAGCGCAGACGGGTGATGATAAATTGTTTATTTTCAGCAAATTGTGCGGGTGAGACCTTTAAAGAAGTTTTGCTCAGATAATTCTGAAATGCATTTAGTAATTCATCGGAGGCCGGAAAATCGCTCGGACGCACTCGCTGACCAAAACGAATCGGGAGCACAATTTTATAGCTTTCCAGATCTTGAATCCGACCATTGACTATTTCACGGGCGAAGAAAAACATCGGATCGAGTAAATTGAGCTGAATCGGAGAAAGTGCCGGTTGTTTGATTGCTTCGTCAGGCGTAATGCCGTCACCGCCATAAACGGTGCGCCCGGTGATTGTCTTGCTTGAACTCGTCATTTTCGCGTTTATTTTATGGTTATAATAGTCATAGAGTCCGACTCCGCTGTAATTTCGCTGGATAAGCCGCCCGGACGGGGTGAAATATTTAGCGGTGGTCAGCGTCAATCCGGAGCCGCTTGGCAAATCAATCACGCTTTGAACCAAACCCTTACCAAAAGTTTTTTCCCCGATGATCAGAGCGCGGTCATAATCCTGCAAAGCTCCCGCCACAATTTCAGACGCCGAGGCACTGCCGCCATCCACCAGCACCACCAATGGAATTTGTTCAGCACTTTTGTTAAGCGATTTCCAAGTCCGGTTATCAACCGCAAAACGCCCTTTTTGGGTGACGATGACCTGACCGTTGGAGAGGAATTTTTCGGCAACCTTGACAGCTTGTTCAACAATTCCACCGGGATTATCACGCAAATCTAAAATTAACGATGACATTCCTTGTTCATGTAAATCGTTAAGGGCAATATTCAATTCGTCAATCGTGGTGTAATTAAACCCGGTCGAAAGGTCAATATAACCAACGTTTTGCCGGAGAAGATAGGCATCCGGAACCGAAGGTTGAGGAACGATATTACGTCGAACCTCGATTGTTTCGATTTTTCTTGAAGCGGCACGTTCGACCGTCAAACGAACCGAAGTTCCTTTTGGGCCGCGAATTTTTTCACGCACAATAGTTGAAGATTTGCCATTGACGGATTCATTGTTAACCGCCACGATCCGGTCGCCAAAACGGAGTCCGGCGCGAAGTGCGGAGGATTCAGGGTAGGTCGCCGTGAGATAGGTATCAGTGAACCCATTAATAGTATAATTGGCGATTGAACAACCGATTCCGATGTATTCGGACCGCTGATCGCCGAGGAGCTCCTGATATTGATTTGAATCGTAGTAATTCGAGTGCGGGTCAAGTGTTCTCAACAAAGCGCCGATCGAAGATTTGGTCAATTCGTGGTAATTGACCCGTTTTCCGTCCACATAATTATTGCGAATAACATCTAAAGCCTCAATAAAATCAGCTGTGATTTCGTCCCGACGAATTTCCATCCCCTGAACTCCGGATTCCCGGGTGGGGCGCGATTTGGTCGAGGCCGAGAAAAAGACACCACGTTCTAGTCTAAAAGGGTCAGCCTTTGATTTCGGCAAAGGGGTTTTTGATAGTTCGACGGTTTGCGAAAAAGCAACTACTACGGCGCATAACATATATGTCAGCGCAAAAACAAAAGTTCTCCTCATTGGCCTTTGCATCTCCGGCAGATTAATTTGAAATTTGGTTGAATCTTACGAAACTATTTACCCTTTTGGCAACCTGTGAACTAATCCGCAATAAATTTTTCTTATGCAGGAGAGAAAGTTCTAATCAAAGCAAAGTTCCATTCATTTTTGCGTCATTTTGTTACATAGTAGATAATATTTATTAAGGAAGGTTATAAGACGAAATGCCAGACCATGAAAAACGCAGTTTAGAAGAAAAACTTCGGACGATCATCGAAACGGTTGATGTTGCCAATGCCATGACCGAGCCTTTGACCGAGTCCATCAAAAACTTGCTTTATTTATCAGGACGTTCATTGAAATCGGAAGAGGCTTCGGTAATTATTCGTGACGGTGATAATGGCGATCTGCAATTTTTATCAGCCATTGGCCAGGTAGCTGACCAATTGATCGGCATCAAAATCCCCTCCGGCAAAGGGATTGCCGGATTTGTTTATTCTTCCGGGCAACCGATGGCGGTGGCCGATGTCGGACAGGAAGAATCTTTTTACGATGAGGTGGACAAAAAAACGGGTTACAGCACGCAGACAATTTTGGCCACGCCCTTACGGCATAACGGCGAAGTGATCGGCGTGTTAGAATACGTCAATCGGTTTGGTGATCCGCCATATGAATCATTCACTCCATTTGAAATGGATAAAGCCGCCCTCTTTGCCGAAGCGATCGCGTCATTGGTCAATGCCTATGAATCAGCTAAAATCTTTAAAGAACTCGGCGAGAAGATGCTCAATCAGGATGAAGATGTCGAATTTGACGAAATACGCGATTGGCTCAAAAACCTTCGTTCGACGGCCGAACATCGGGAAATGATAGATTTAGCGATTTTAGTCAAAGAAGTTTCGAGTCGCGGCGAATCTGAGCGGACGCTTTGTCGGGAGATCATCGAATCAATTTTGCGCTGCTCAAACGATAAATCTGAGACGAGTTTTTTAAGTTACTAAATTATGACGATGATGACATCGCCTTTAGATTCAACTACCGAAAATTTTCATTTTATAAATTCGGGTGCGCCAGACGAAATATGGAAGTCACGCACCGGAAAAGGCGTGAGCATTGCCATTATTGACAGCGGCATTGATACCGGGCACCCTGATTTAGAAGGAAAAGTTATTGAGTCGGTAGAAGCCCAAAGCGATAATAAACGAGTCCATTTTGTGCAGTCTGAAACAGGGGATTCGGCTGGACATGGAACGGCCTGTGCGGGCATCATCACCTCCATCGCCACCGAAGCGGAGCTTTACAGTATCAAAGTGCTGGGGGCGCAGGCATCGGGTGACGGACACGCCTTTTTAGCCGGACTTGAATACGCCATTAAACGTAAATTTCGGATTATTAATTTAAGTCTCGGAACTACTAAGCCGCAGTTTTTTGCGCCGCTTCATGATTTACTCGATCGCGCCTATCAGTCAGGCTGTGTTGTGGTGGCGGCCGCCAATAATCTGCCGCAACCCAGTTTTCCTTCGGTTTTTTCTTCGTCATTGATCTCGGTCAGCAAAAGTGAAGAAAAAGACTATTTTCATTTTGGCTTCAAATTCGGTGAGGTCATCGAATTAACGGCTCCCGGGGTTAATGTCCGTACCTGCTGGCTTGGCGGCGGTTATCGGAGTTTAACCGGGAACAGCTTTGCTTGCCCGCATATTGTTGGTATCATTGCACTTTTACTCGAAACTTATCCAAACTTAACTCCATTTCAAGTAAAATCTGCACTGTATGAAATAGCTCGAGAAAATCAAAACAAATCTCAAGTTGAGAAATAAGATATGTCAAACAATTTCAAACTTTTACCCTTAATTTTAGAAGAATATTCACTCGATAACGGGTTGCGGGTGGTCTTTAATCCGGACGACGCGATCCCGGTAGTATCGGTTGCGGTTTATTATGATGTCGGGTCACGTAATGAGCGTGAGGGGCGGACAGGTTTTGCCCATCTCTTTGAACATATGATGTTTCAAGGCTCCGAAAACGTCAAAAAAGCCGAACATTTTCAGTATGTAATGAAAGCCGGCGGCACCATGAACGGAACGACCAGTTCGGAGCGAACAAATTATTTTGAGACCTTGCCCGCCAGCCAGCTGCCGCTCGCACTGTGGCTTGAGTCGGACCGCATGCGTTCACTCGCAGTGACGCAGGAAAACCTTGACAATCAACGAGATGCGGTCAAGGAAGAAAAGCGTT
>JANOEF010000816.1:0-10198 GCA_031413075.1 Acidobacteriota bacterium
CAGGTCAACCTTTTCATTTAAAGCCGAATCAAGCATCTCGCTCGACACTTCGTCTTGCGGATTTTCCTCTAAAATTTGCGTATATTCAAAAACAACCTGGTCAATTTCTTTCAAGTTGCGATCAAAAGCCTCGCGCAAACGCTTGTCCCATTGAGTGCGTCGGGCTTGAACCCGCTGGTTCCAGTAATCAATTACATCTTGTTGCTCTCGAATCCGTTTTTGACGGGCTTCTTTCGGAGTCTCAGCTAAACCAACTTTGCTCAAAACTTTTTGGAAAAAGGTTGGTGGTTGATGAGCGGTCGCCATCTCGCCGGGAGCCGAAGCATTTTTAATTCCGACGATAGTTAACAGCGAGCTGATAATGGCGATTCCGACGATGGCGGTTGTGATTTGCGTGACGGAAAATGACCAGTTTCGCGCAAACCAACCTCGTTTTGCTTGTTTTTCGTTTAATTCTTTGACGATTTCGGGCTGAATTTCGGTTTCAATGATGTTATTGATTCTGCACCATAACGCTTGCGAATTCGGTGGGACGGTTTCGTCGGTGACGCCTCTTTTTTCACAGGTTAGCAAAATCGAGGCAAAATCTTCGTGAAGTCCCGCGCATTCGGCACATAAACCGAGATGCACTTCGACCCTCGCCGATACTTCTTTTTTCAGTTCGCCGTCAATATACTCGCTCAGTAATTCTTGACACTTTTCGCAATTCATCGAATTTTACCCAAAACACAACTTTAAAAAAGTTTAGTGAAACCCTTTTTTTGTTATGACTTGCCTCAATTGAGACTCGCTAAATATGATTGTCTAAATGTCTGTTAAGTTGCCCTATGAATTGGAACTTTCTTCCGCCTAACTGACTTTTTGCTGAAACAATAATTTTCTCAGCTTCAAACGCGCCTTGTGCAGTTGCGATTTCGATGTCCCGACCGAAAGCCCCAGCATTCGGGCTATTTCCTCATGCTCAAAACCTTCGACATCGTGCAACATAAAGACAGTGCGATAACCGTTTGGAAGCTGCGCGACCGCCTTGTCCAGTTCGATCCGGTCAAGAATCTGCATTTTATTGCGATTCTCACTCCCGCGCACAATTTGTTCCGGCATTTCACCGTCGTCCGTAGTCAATTCGTTTTTGACGCCGCGCCGACGAAAATGCATTAAAACCTGATTGATAGTCATCCGATGAAGCCAGGTCGAAAAAGCCGAATCGCCGCGAAATGATCCCACTTTGCGGAAAAGTTGGATAAAAACTTCCTGCGTCAGATCCTCGGCTTCGGTTCCGCTTTGCGTCATTCTGAGACATAAACTATATGTCCGCCGATGATAGCGGCTGTAAATCAACTCAAAGGCGGGAACGTTTCCCAACGCGGCTTTACGCGCCAGCTGTAAATCGGTATCGCTCTCGCTGACGCTTTCGGTTGCCTCGCTTGGAGATAAAAATGAGGGAACGCTTTTGCTTTCCTCTAGTCCAAATGTGACATCATCGGCCACAATAGCTGAAGAGGTTAAGTCCATAGTTGCTCCTAATAAATTGCTCTCGGATTTTAAAAACTGCTCTTGGTCTATGATGTGCTACCTCCAAAAATTGGTTGCCTCAACGGTGAAAGTTATTTTAGACCGATTTTTCCAATTAGTAAATGAAAAACTCTCCGATTAGTAAATGAAAAACTCTCCGATCATTCGGATGACGTTGGATCAAACCAATAGGCCTGATTGATTTTCAAATCATAAATCATCATTTCCCCAACTACTTCCTGAGTTAAAATATCGCTTTTGCGGCGACACGGAGACTTTTTATTTTTCATATTGTTGTCGGACTTTTAGGTGTGATAATTATATTTATCCAACTATTTTTTTTTCAAATGAAACAAGTTGCTTCAATCAAATTCAACTTGTAATATCAAACTACTCAAAATTATGGAAGCAATTTTTGGAAAATCAGGACTCATTTCTAAGTTTCACGATGAATACGAATTCCGCGAAGGTCAGGTCAAAATGGCGGAAGCGGTATTGCGGGCATTTGAAGAAAAAAAACACCTCATTGTCGAAGCCGGCACCGGGACGGGCAAAACCCTGGCTTATCTTGTCCCGGCAATTGCTTACGCACTCAAGAAAGGGCAAAAAGTCATTATTTCGACCGGCACCAAAGCCTTGCAGGAACAATTGATGGAAAAAGATATTCCGTTTTTGCAGCAGGTGATGCCCAAAAAGTTCAAAGCGGCCTATATGAAAGGGCGTTCAAATTACGCCTGTTTGCAACGCATTAAAAAAGCCGAGACACAGCCGATTTTAGAAAGTCTGGACGAATTTGATTCATTCCAACAAGTTTCGCGCTGGTCGCGTGAGTCTGAGACGGGTGACAAAGCCGAACTGGTTGATTTACCCGAAAATCTTTCGTTTTGGCGCGACATTAATGCCAAAGGCGAAACCTGTATCGGACAAAAATGCGCTGATTACGATTTGTGCTACATAACCCGGATGCGTCAACGCGCCGCCGAAGCCGATATTGTCATCGTCAATCATCATCTATTTTTTGCCGATTTGAATATTCGCGGTAATGAATTCGGTAAAGTGCTGCCGGATTATGCGGCCGTAATTTTTGACGAAGCGCACCTCATCGAAGACATCGCGGCGGAATATTTCGGCAATCAGGTTTCGTCGTATCAATTAGACGAATTGATCGGCGATGTCGGACGCCTTCCGATCACGGATGTCGCGATTGATAAAGATTTGACCAAACAATGCGGCCGGATCATTGGACTTTCCGATCAGTTTTGGGCGAGATTTTCACAGGGGCGCGGGAGTGACGGGCGTTTTCCGATTCAGCCCAATACCTTTGCTTCGCAAGCCAAATCAGGCGAAATTCAGCCAACGCCGCTCGGCGAAGCATATTTTCAGCTCGATACGGCACTGCAACGCCTGGAAACAACTTTGACAAATCTTTCAGAAGACGAAAGCGAAACTGAATCGGTCATGCGCCGAACCCGTCAAATTCGTTTTGATCTCGATTTTATCGCGTCGCAAAGCGAAAAGAATTTTGTCTATTGGCTTGAACGCCGGGGACGCGGAATGTTCCTCAGAGCCTCGCCGATTGACGTTTCCACACTGCTCCAGGACAAACTTTTTGATAAAATCGAAACCGCTGTTTTGACTTCGGCAACCCTCTCATCGAACGGCAAATTTAACTTTATTAAAGACCGGCTTGGTCTCGATAACGAAAAAACGGCCAGCCTCTTAGCGCCCAGTAATTATGATTATCATAAGCAAGCCGTTTTGTATCTGCCGAAAACAATGCCCGATCCGCGCAGTGATGATTTTTTGCATCATGCCGCCAATGAAATAGTTAAACTTTTGAATGTGACACAGGGGCGGGCGTTTGTGCTGTCAACTTCAAACAATTCGATGAATGCGCTCTATGAACTGGTTTCGATGCGAGTCAATTTTCCCTGCTTTGTCCAGGGCACAATGTCAAAAACCGGTTTACTCGATCGGTTCAAAACCACCCGAAATGCCGTGCTTTTTGCAACTTCCTCGTTTTGGCAGGGCGTTGACGTGCGCGGCGAACAACTCTCTTGCGTGATTATTGATAAACTCCCGTTTGCCGTCCCGACCGATCCGATCGTGGCGGCCCGAACCCGTTTTATTGACGAACAGGGCGGAATGTCATTTTTTGAATACAGCGTTCCGAATGCCGTCATCACGCTCAAGCAAGGCGTCGGACGGCTCATCCGAAGTGCAACGGACAAAGGAGTCATCGCCATTCTGGATTCGCGTCTGAGGACGAAAGGCTACGGCAAGGATTTCATCAATAGTTTACCGAAATGCCGAATTACTACCGAACTAAAAGAGGTGGACAGCATTTTTAATGGGCGAGCCGGATAGCTTTATTTTCTGATGACCCGCGTAATTTCGCCCGGTGCGCTTTCGGTTCCCTTTGAATCAACTGCCCGCACATAATAAAAATAAATTTCACCGGACTCCACCCCGGCGTCTTTGAAATCATTAGTTTTCAGCGGCTCTTTATTCCGCCGTTCCCATTGTTCGAGCGGGACATTTTCATCAATCGAGCGATAAATATTATAGCCGACAAAATCAACCAGAGGATTTTGGGCATAAGAATTTCCGGTGTGGTCGGTAAAACTGCTTTTCGGGGTGATTGGCGCACTTTCGCGGCCGTCGGCAAAAACCTGGGTCAGTTTGTAAAAATAGCGTTTCCCAACCTCGGCGGCCGGATCGCTAAAATCGCCTTCGGGAATCGGTTCATCCGTCAATCTGGCCCAAAATGCAAACGGCAGATTCTCATCCATCGAACGATAAACGTGATAACCAACGATCTTTCGCTCCATTCGAACCAGGAGTTTCTGTTTTAACTTCTTCTTTAGCTTTTTGTTCATCCTTTATATTTTATCATTACTCAACGAAACTGAAACCAAATTTTCAACCGACTGAAAGAGATAGCAGGTCAAAAAAATAATTTCTATTTAAGACGAAAGGCAAAAGCAAAATCAAAGATCGAATTCAGTTTTCCCCGAACTTGTTCTAAACTCTAATCATCGAGTAAATCCGAAATCCAAAATCAGAAATCCGAAATTGAAAGATGCACATCACAAAAATCGAACTGGAAAACATCAAATCTCACACCGAATCTAAATTTGAGTTTCAGCGCGGCACGACTGCCATTACCGGTTCCAACGGAGCGGGTAAAACCACGATTATTGAAGCTGTCGCGTGGACGCTTTTTGATTTACTTGATTACAAAAAGGACGATTTTGCCCGGCGCGGAACCAAATCCAAAGGGATTGCGCGGGTGACCTTTGAGAGTTCGCTCGATGAACGCCAATATACGATTTATCGGGATACAGCGACCGGTTATTATGTCTATGATCCGCGTTTAAGGATGCGGATTGCCGAAAAAAAAGATGAGGTGCAAAGTTTTATCCGGCAACATCTCGGGGTTGAGCCGGGGACTGACCTTGAAGCACTTTTCCGGCGCGCGATCGGCGTTCCGCAGGGGACCTTTACCGCAATTTTTCTCGAATCTGCAACCGAACGCAAAAAGGCTTTTGACAAACTTTTAAAGGTCGAAGAATATCGCCAGGGAGCAGAAAAACTTCGCGAAACTTCGCGTCATATCGAATTGCGCATGACCGGTGTCCGGGAACGGATTGCGCGGGCCGAGGGCGAGCTTTCGCGCTTTGAATCACTCGAAATCGAACTCAAAGAAACGACCGGGAGCCTTACCGAATTAGAAAAAAAACTGTCCGATCTGGCTCAAGAGATCAAATCGAAAACTAAGGTTGTGGCAGATTTGGATGAAGTTGAAAAAGAAATTAACGAATTTCGCCGGGATCACGAAAAATTAAATTTTGAACTGGAATCCGGTAAACGTGAAAAGACCAGAATTGAAGCCGATTTTGCAAAGGCCAAGCAAGCCAGAGAAGAATTGCAAACGGTGGAAAAAGAACATCTGTTGCATCTTTCGGCGTTGGCGGAATTGACCAAACTTGAACATCAGCGAAACGAGCGCGAGAAGTCGCAAGCCGACATTACCGCCATCGAAGGCAAACTGATTAAGGCCAGAGCCGAGCAAAAGAACTTAGGCGAAAAAGCCCAAAAAGCCCATCAGGCAGCTCAACAAATCGTCAAATTAGAGCCGCTCATCGAACAGCAAAAAGAATTAGAAAAACAAAAAGAAACTTTTCGAACTAAATTAGCCGAAGCAAAATCCGTCCAAAATCAAATTGCCGATAAGCAAAAAGAGATTGACATCAAACGCAAAGAATTCACCGACAACAAAAAAAAACTGGACGAAGCCGAGGCTAAATCCGCCTTGGCTGCCAACCTGCAAACTTTCATCTCACGCGATACCGAAATTACCAACCAACTCGCAAAACTGAAGGCAAGTCTGGAACGTGACGAACAATTTCAGCGCGAAATCAAAAACGGTTTATGTCCTATATTGTCGCAAAAATGCTTGAATTTAAAGCCCGGCGAAACACTCGAAAACTTTGTTAAATCACAGTTTAGCGATAGCAAAACGCATATTTCGACACTCGCCTCTGAACAGCAAAAAGTTTCTGCCGAACTCCAATCCGCCCGCGAAGGCGAAAAGTATTTAACCGCTTTGGAAAGCTACAAAGAGCGCGAAAAAGAAATCAAAGAAGACGGAATCAGGCTCAAAAATGACATTGAATCTTTGCAAAAACTAGCCGCCGATTTACCGATTCTGGAAAAAGAATTTAATGAAATTGAGACAGAATTACGCAAACTCGACTCCCCGCGAGAGCGTGCCGACGCGCTCAAAAAAGAAGCTGAGACGGAAAGTCAGGTGCACGATCAACAACGGGAAATCGAAAAGATTTTAGAAGAATTAGACCGTGAACGATTGTTGGCGGCTGAAAGACATGAGCAATTCTCAGAGGTCGAAGCAATGCTCAAAAAATTTCAAACGATGCGTGACCAGACTCTCGCTGCCCACCGCACTTTTCTGGCCAATGAAAGCTTGGCAAATTCGTTTCAGCAACGCGAAAAAGATTTGTCCGAAGCCGCGGAAAAAGTTGTAAAATTGCAAGGCGAGGCGCAAAAATCATTAAAAAAATTAGGCGAGATCGAGCAAAAATATGACCGCGAAGCACATCAAGCTGAAAAGGCTGCGCTCCTTTCGGCCAAAACCGGCGAGGCCGAAAGCAAAGCCAAATTTGATTTTGCCAAACGAAGCGAAGCAAGTGTGCGAGCAGAAATCGAGCGTTTGAAAAAAATTCGACAGGAAATGCAAGCCGAATTTGCCGAAAAAGAGCGTCTCGAAAAAATTCACGAAGCCACCAAATTTATCCGCGACACGCTCAAAGAAGCCGCGCCGAGAGTTGCCCGAAACTACGTTTTTCACGTCTCGAACGAGGCTAATCAAATGTATCGTGAAATTACCGGAAACGCCGAGCGCACGCTCAAATGGACAGAAGACTATGGCATCGCGCTGGAAGAGAACGGCTACGAGCGCCCCTTTATCAATCTTTCGGGCGGCGAACAGATGGCGGCCGCCTTGTCAGTCCGACTCGCTCTTTTGAAACAACTTTCTGATGTCCGAATCGCCTTTTTTGATGAACCGACTACTAATATGGACGCCGAACGCCGCGAAAATCTCGCCACCCAAATCGGTAACATCAAACATTTTGACCAGCTTTTTGTCATCTCGCACGACGATACTTTCGAGGGCTATGTGGATAATGTGATTACGGTCAGGTGAAGATGGCTCCCCCTTCGCCCTTAACCCAGGTTGCAATCACAACCGGAGCGAGAGTTTTGCAGCTTTTTTTTATTTGTAAAGCCGCTGATTTAATTTATTTTCCATCACGCATATCTGCGTTACGCATTTTTGTGTCATAATCAGACGTCTTTATTTTGTTATATTTGGAGCAAAATTCATCAAGACCTAGCCCAATACTCCATCCATACCGTAATGCGTAGCGCGGTTTTGATTCACATGTCAAAAGTAAATCTTGAATGTGGCTTTATTTGAAAAATTATTCGTAAAAAAGAACTTTGTAGCGCGGCTTTTTATCATCATCAAATTCAAACGGCCAATAGCTCTTGACGACGACTTTTTTCCCCTCCGGATTCCCAAGAACTATTTTCAAATCAAGTCCGAGCGGCAGCGAAATATTATCCGGCAGCAGTCCGAAGGTGTCAGCAAAGATCTTTTGTTTATCACTCTCTACTGAAACATCTTCGGGAGTTCTGCGGATGACCAGCGTTTGGGTTTCGCCCGAATCCAGTTTGAGTATCAGTTGTTCTATTTTTACTTCAACCGGCTGACCGCCGTCGTTGCCTTTTTCCGTGACAATTTCAAACTTTTCGACCACGCCGGTCTGACTCGAAACGGGATTGCCGCTTAATTCGGGATCAATCCTGAGCTTGTTTGTTTTAGATGAATTGAGCCACAACCATGGGCGAAGCGGATTTTTTTCGGTGCGCCAGCGTTCAGACTCAAAACTATACAAGTATCGCCGGACATAGATCGGTTTGTCGGTCGCAGGTCTGATCCTTCCGTTTTGATAACGAAAAAATCTGCCGACAAAATAGGTACCGATTTTGGGTGAAAGGTTCGCCAATTCACTAAACTCTGTCAATAAGATTAGTGTTTCGTTAGTTTTAGCCTGATAAACGAAAGTGCCGCCGGAACCAAATTCGGTCGTGTTAAAAGTAATCGGAGCCTGAAATCCTTTGGTCTCGTAATCGGGGAAAATATTGATGGTGTAAGTACTCACTCCTAAACCCATGCTTTGACCTTCAAAATCAACCACTACCAGTTCAGCCAATCCGTTTTTGTCTAAATCGCCGTAAAAAGCAAAAAAGTTATCAATTGAGGCGTGCATTGAGACCGAAGCCGGAATTTCGCCGAGCGCGTTTCGACCTTTGCTAATCTCAAAAATTGCTTTTGGGGCATCCCCGGTTTTGCGGTCTAACTTGCGCACGAGTGTTCCATCAGGAAGCTTTACCTCGTAAGCCTTGATGCCATCTTTTGATTCAAATAGTTTGGGCCGGCCGCCAAAACTCAGTTTTTGGGCGTGAGCCGAAAAAATTGAGGTTAGAACCAATAAACCAAACAAAAAATAGTGTTTCATCTTTCTCCTAAAAATCTAATCGTAAAAAAACTCTCTCCATTTCTCATCGCCGTTTTTTCGAGGAAAGAAGGTCAAAATAAATCTAATTCGACAAGTTATTTCTTCAAACGGACATAATAAACGATACCGCCGCGATCATCGGTAAAGAAAAATGAATTTTCATCAATCCGGTAGATGTCGCAGGGACGACCATACACGGTTCTCCCAACCAGAAATCCGTCCATAAAAGTTTGTAATTTCTTCCCTTTTCGCATAATCACAATTTCGTAGCCGTGTCCGATCTTTTCGTCGGTTGAACCGTGAAGCGCAACTAAAAAGGAGTTTTTAATTGTGGCATCGGTTGTCGTTGCATCAAAATAATCAAAACCCATCGCCGACGAATGTGCCGGAAACCAGGCATAAGGTTTGACTACCTTTTGGCAGCCGGCCGGACGTTTAATTTCGGGGTCGGGAAAGATTTTGCCATTCGACGAGTGACAAGAGGCCCAGCCGTAATCGGCACCGTTTTTGAGGGCGTAAAAGGTTTCATCCGGTTTGTTATCGCCCAAATGGTCAGAGCCTTGATTAGTGGCAAAAAGGACTTTGCCGATCCATTTGATACTGACCGCATTGCGTAATCCTTTGGCAAAAACTCGCTGTGCGCTTCCGTTCGGATTCATCTCCAGAACCGTGGCGCGAACCTTTTCCTTTTCGACACAGGCGTTACAGCTCGAACCGACCGACACATACATTTTGCCGTTCGCACCAAAAGCGATCGTCCGCGTCAGATGCCAACCGCCGTATTTGTAGCTCAAACCGTAATCGGGAAAGGTCGCCAAAGTTTCGGCTTGGGCAGTCGGTTTGGTTTCGCCCTGCTTAAATTTTCGGCGGGTTAATTTGTCGGTTTCGGCCAGATAAAACCAATTCTGTCCATTTTTGTCAGTATAAAATTGAGCCGAATTTGGATTTTTCAAGCCCGTCAGATACGGCGTGACTTTGCCGAATTTGCCCGTCTCCGCGTTCCAATCGTCCAGAATATAAACCGCACCTTTTTCGTTGTCGGTCAAATCGTGCATATCAGTCACGAAAAATCTGCCGTCGGGGGCTTTGGTCAAAAATCGAACCCGTTTGAGGCCTTCGACCGCCGGAATTATCTCGTAATTGGCCGGAGCCTTCAGATTAAAAGTTTTGCCTGATTTGAGGGTGATTTTGTGCGGAACGAGTTTTGGCTGTTGGGCATAAATTGAAACACAAAGAAGTAATAACAAGATTGATATTCGAAACATTTTCCGATTATCCGATAAACTTGCGAAAAAAGAAATCCGGGTCAAGGGAAAGGTTTAGCCGCACCAAATAATAACCATGGATATGTTATACCTGCTTTATATTCTTTCCTAAAACAGATTTATTACTAAATAAGAATGATTATACTTGCGGAATAATTCTTAGTATCATATAGTAGGGTGCAATTCCCATTTGTCCCCCCTCATTTAGAAATTTGTAATTGTTTGCATGACAAATTTCCATCTGCCTGAAAGCAAGGCGCAGCGCAGAAATATCAACCCATCCAGATTTTCCTCTTTCCAAAAACACGAGGCTGA
>JANOEF010000817.1:0-1925 GCA_031413075.1 Acidobacteriota bacterium
ACAGTGTATTTATCAAAAATCAATGACCATTTGAAAAACTGTGAAACACAGGTTACATAAGCGAGCTTGCCGATATTCGGCTATTAAAAAGCCCAACGCATCTATTAGGACAAGCAATCTTTTCAAATGCGAGATAATTAAACAAGATAACTACCCAAACCGTTAAAAGTAGTCCTCAACACTTAAAAAGTAAGAGGATAGAAGCGAGTAGTGCGCCATTGGTTTTAACCGTCCTGCTTCGCAGTAATTTCCATAGTTTTCTATGTTTTTTACAACTATTGAGATTGATTGCGGCTGACACAAAAAATATCTAGCTTTTAGGTTTATCATTTATCAACTTAAAGCTATCAAGAATTTTTAATTGTTTCTCACCTGTTTCATTCTGATTCAAGCGGGTGGACAAAATATAAATGCGTTTCTCTACCGAATAATATCGGATGATGACAACTTCTTTAGTGATCAAACTCGTCCGGAATTCCAATCCGATATGATTAGATAACGTTAAACTTTTCTTTTCTAGAAATTTACCACCATTTTTGATAATTCCTGAGACGAAATTTTCTCTCATCTGTTCCAGTTCTTGTTTTGCATCCACCGGCTTGGCAGTATTGTCGTAAAAACTCACAAAAAATTCCCCGTCGGTGTTTCGCCAAAAGTATTGGATCCCGCCTCGAATACCCTCGGAAGGAGTAATTTGGCGTTGAGCAGTTACATCAATGGGCAACGAAATGGCAAAATTCCCGGATTTTGAGACATGACCAACAGTCGCCGCTAAACGGCCGGAGTTGGGATCACCCTGAGCAAAGTTAATACTAATTAAAATGCTTACCAAACAAAATACTTGCCAAAATTTATGATAGTTTTGCATATTCTCATCTCCATTAATAAATCAGTCGAAATCATTTGAACTTCAAAAATTTGAATCAAAACAATCTGACTTATAATTATTTTTTCAAAAACTAGGAAAATTTGTTTGATTAATAATTTCTACAAACAAAATTAAGTTTGACCTTCCGCGCTGACCAATCGCGGAACAAAAAGGGAGTAATCGGCTAATTGAAGAAAAGTCAGCCAATTGCTTCCTTATTTTTTTTTGATGTCAGCTAAGTATTGTCGAAAACCTTCTAAACCATATTTAAAGGAATCTAAAACCTGGCTTTCTGTTTCATTCCAACGGGAATCTGTGCTATCAACAGATTTTCCTTTTTCAATCCAGGTTTTGAGTTTTGAATCGGTAAAAAACAATTTTTCTGACCATTTAAGTTGGACATTGGTACCTCGAACCAAAGATTTATATTGATTTTTGCGGGCGGAAAATTTAACCAGTAAAACCGGTTTTTCCCGTTCATAATAATAATCTTCGACTTCTGGTAAATTAGTCGAACTGCTCCAAACAATTCTAATTTTTATGACCTCTGATTTTTTTCGATAAACCAGATAATCATAACCACTACTCGCATCTTCGCCCTCGGCATAGTGAAAAAAAGAAAGTTTCGGCTTGATATTCTCGAAATTTGTTTCAACCGAAGACCTTTGAGCCTCAACCGAGTTGGCAAAAATTGCAATTAACAATAGGTAATAAATAAATTTCATAAAGAAACTTTAGCAAAATTGAAGTAAAAATTGTTCTATTTATTGACGGTATGTTTTGACATTATTGCCGTTACGGAGGAAAAAAGTTCAGTTTTCACTTGATTCTCACAGAGTTGTTTTGTCAATTCGGTTAATTCTGCTAATTTTATAAATACCTGTTGTCGAAATTTATGATTGGAAATATCGTAGCAAAAATTTTGTTAGTCCTGTTTCTGTTAAGTTCTCCATTTTTATTAATAGGTTTTGGATATGAAGTTTGGCAGATAATAAAAACCTTATCAATTCGTTCACCAAAAGTAATCGCTTTTATGGTGGGAGCCGGATTGTTTTTC
>JANOEF010000818.1:0-1861 GCA_031413075.1 Acidobacteriota bacterium
GTTTGGTTGACAATTTTTGCCAGCCCAAAATCACCGACTTTAACAAATCCATCACCTCCGCTGGCTCGCTTTTTCATTAAGAAAATATTGGCAGGTTTCAAATCCCGGTGCAGAATTCCGGCATCGTGGGCAGCTTCTACCCCTTCCGCAATTTGTTTCAACAGATGAAGTGCACGTTTGACCGGAAGTGTGCCCTCGCGCCGTAACAACCGATGGAGAGTTTCTCCTTCGACATATTCCATGACTAAATAGAAAACTCCATCCTGGGTTTTTCCAAAGTCAGTGACATCAACTACATGCGGATGGCTGATCGAAGCTGCTGAGCGTGCCTCCCGTTCAAAACGGGCAATTGCTTCACCATCTTGCAAATCTTCGCTATTCAACAAATCCGGACGGACGGTTTTAACAGCTACTTTCCGGGTTCCTAGATTTTCGTCTCGGGCAAGATAGACCTGTCCCATCGCCCCCCGTCCAAGTTTCTTTTCTAAATAATATCTTCCGGCTAAAAGTAAAGTCCCGGGCAAAGCAAATCTGGTCGGATTTTGGTCATTGGGACAAACCTCAACTCCGTCCGGATAACAAATTTCGCATTTTGAGCATTCTCTCATTTATTTGGAACGTTTTATTGAATCTCAGATTGCAATATTAACTAAACTTCGGTAGAAAAGGAAATTGAGATGAAATTTTGATTTTCTATTTTTCGAAAGGCGCGTAAAGTTGGACTAAATTTAGACTTTTGAATTATTTAAGATTGACCGTATTCAATTGAATAAACCTTTTACTAAGCAGGTCAGCAAAAGTTTTGAGACAGATTGAAAATAAAAAAAAGTTTGCAAATAATTGAGTAACCTTGGTTTTTGGGTTTTCTTCATTGTCCATTGTCCATGGTTAATTGTGCATTGGTGCTTAGACATTATTTGAAATAAACTTGAATCAGATCAAACCAAAGATTTGCCCGCGAATGAACGGGAATAAACGCGAATAAAATCATTTTGGTTGGAAAAAAACGAATCAGTTTGAACTAAATCTTAAAAAGATTCGTGCTGATTCAGGTGATTCGCGGGCAATTTCTTATTACAAATAATCTCTACTGAATAACAAACAATCAAAAAACAAGAAATTTTTGCCCGCGAAACACGCTAAAAGACGCTAAAAATAAAACAAAAACCTAGAAACTTGCTTTTTTGCGTATTTTTGCGCATTTTCGCGGACAAATCTCTGATTGGGTGTGAGGTCTAATACCTCAAAATTCGGACTTGCGACTACTCGTACAGTTTTATTGTATTTCTAAGTTGAACGTCGCACGAAAATCTGGACTCGACGATTTCCCGTCCGGTTTCTCCAAATTCGCTTGCCTTTTCTTCGTTGTGCAAAAGCTCGATGATGCGGTTTGATAAACTTTCATGGTCATCGGATTTGACTAAAAACCCGGTTTTGCCTTCGATGATAGCCTCGCCGGCACCACCGACATTGGTGGCGACAACGGGTTTACCTGCTGCCATATATTCCAGGATAGAATTTGAAAACCCTTCGTTAAAACTAGTTAAGACGCCGGCATAGCTTACTGAAAGTAATTCCGGAATTTTGGTGCAACGACCGATAAAATGTGTGTTTTCAGAAATTTTCAATTCTTTAGCTAAATTTTCTAACCCTTCCCGGAGTTCCCCCTCGCCGGCTAAAACAAAATGAGTTTCGGGAAACTGGGCTAAAACAATTTGGGCAGCTCGTAAAAACATTGGCTGATTTTTAACCTCGTGTCTGAGGTTCGCGACCATGGTCACAAAATTGATTGTCAACCCTTACCGCTAGTGGAGCAGGCAGTTATGCCTGGAGCCCCGCAACAGGGTTGTCCGGTACAACC